>JBMYXJ010000540.1:0-2435 GCA_049608285.1 Mycobacterium sp.
AAGGCATCGATACCGTTACCCCCACTGGCCGTGCGGTGGCCGCGATCATGGCTACCCTCGCCGAACTCGAACTCGAACTAGGTCGCGAGCGACGTGCCGCATCCCGCAAAAATCGGCGCTCCCGGCAGTTGCCACCGACCAAGCCGCATAAGCTCACTGCAGATCGGCAAGAGCAGCTTCGCCGACTGGCCGCGACTGGCGAGCCCGTGCGGGAACTCGCTGCGGCATTCGGAATAGGGCGAGCAACCGCCTACCGCTACCTGGCGGCGGCCGACGAGCAGTAGGGCGCGTGCCGAGTTCGACTGAGCGGCGCATCAACCTCCGCCGGGCTCAAGCGACTCCTCCCAATGACTCCCGAGGATCTCAGAAGCATGCGGAGTGGAAGGTTTGGGAGGCACGGTTGTTCCGCTAGCTCACGCCGCACAACTGGTCGAGCTTAACCATCCACGTTGTAATCGGTACGCCGTCGGCGGTGGTGTAGGTCCGGTGGACGAACGCCTGCATTGAATGGCGCTGCGCAGCCACATAGTTTTGTGCCGCAGTCACGACTTGTGGCGGATCGCTTTCGGCAATGTCGCTTTCGAACGGGTCCAGGGCGGCTTTAGTCGCTGCGTTCAGATTCGCGATGTGGGTATCGATACCGGGTGTGTCCCAGTCCCATCCCACAGGCCGAACTCGGAGAGCGACGAATCCTGTTGCGCGCCGTACGCGAAGGCATCGATACGGCCACACCGACCGGTGCAGTGACAGCCATCATGTCCACTCTGGCCGAACTCGAAGTCGGCCGAGAACGTCGCGCCGAATCCCGTGCAGCGCCGCACTCGACAGTTGCCTGCGACAAAGCCGCACAAGCTCACTGCTGACCGTCAAGACCAGCTCCACCGATTGCGTATATCAGGGGCGCTTACGATCAAGGCATGGGTGCTAGTCACGAGCGGCAGCTGTATGGCCTGGCGGCCGTCGTAGCCGGCGGGGGTCTACTGGCTGCTGGAATGATCTTTTTCACCGGCACTTCTACACCCAGGATGGCCGAAGGCGTGGTGTCCGGGGAGGGATCACCCAATGCCGCTGTTGCGGGCCGTAAGTCGACCTGCGCTGGGTGGAGCGACGTTAAGATGAGTTTCGGCTCGATGACGTCGATGCCCGACGGTTGGGACAGAATGACATACGACATTACCAATGTCGACGGCATGATTCACGCCCGAGCGCACCAACTGAAAACGACCCTGGATCTGTTCAGCAAGAAGATCAAGTCGGAGCCAGCTGAGGTGGCCGCCGCAGCGCATGCGTTCGTCGACGTGCAGTCCACCGAGGGGCCGAAGCTCACCGCGCACACGTTCAGTGCGGCCGATCAGGCCAAAATCGATTCGGCAATACAAGAATTGGACCGTGCGTGCGGCATGCAATGACGCGCAGCCCCGCCCTCGCGCCCGCCCCCGTCCCCGGGGCCCCCACCAAAGGTCTCGGTGATCCGAGGTTGTCCTAGCCGAGCCTGTGCGGGCCGGGGGGCATGACCACCGGGGGGTTCTTGCTGATGTCGACTGGCGTGACGATGTATCTCCAGACGCTGTTCTCTACGGTGCCGGCGGGGCGTTCAGCGGTGAACGGAATGTGGACGTCCCCCACAGACACAAGCACTTTTAGGGATTGATCGAGCGAGAACGCCCACTGCTCAAGAACCATCGGCCCGTCCAGGCGAGCTGTTCCCGGTAGATATGTACCACCGCGGGTGGGCTCGATAAGGTCGCACGGCCCCGCCGGAGTGGCGCCCCCTGGTATGAAGCAATCAGTAACCCATTTCGTGATCGTGGCGCGGATGGCTTGCTTTCCGGTGTCATTGAGGGAGAACACGGGACTAAAGACGTTGGATTGAGCGCCATACTGGAGCCGGTCAAGCAGCAGCGGCGGCGGCGGGGACACGTCGAGGAACGGGTTGGTGGTCGACAGGTTCCACGCGCCAGGGAATACGGCGACAACACCGCTGTCACCGACAGGCTGGCCACCAATTTCGAGAGTGTCAACAGCGCGCCCGGTGGTCCCGATACCGTGCCCAGGGTCTCGGGCGTTGAGGAAGGCGCTCCTAAGTTTCCATGAGTCGTTGGCCCGGATGAGTGCGATGAGGCCGGTAGATGGCGTCTCCCCGAAGTCTGCGGAGGCTTTGATGTAGACGCGGTCGGTGTTGGTGGCCGTCGTCTCGACCTCGCCTTGCACAACTATGTTGGTGATCGGCATCTTCTGAATCTGTTGGCCGAGTACGTCATCGGTGAGCAGCGCGGTCGATGCCGGGGTCGCTGCGCCCAGGCTTAGAGCGGTGGCGGCGTCGCCGTTACCGTAGTATTCCGCACCGATGTTGTTGTAGAACTGGGCGTGGGCACGTTCGTCCGAGATGAGGATAGAGAGGTTCTCGCGGCGTTCCTGAAAAGGATTAAAATCGA
>JBMYXJ010000540.1:2445-2655 GCA_049608285.1 Mycobacterium sp.
CGGTAATGATGGCCGCTACGGCTAGCACGACCGCGGCGGCCACCGCGATCAGTGCGCGGGTCCGTTCGCGGGTGCGACCGGAGATCGGCTGGAAGAAGTCGCGCGGGGCCCTGGTCATCGTCGGGTGTCCATCGTGATCGCCGGGGGGGTCTGGGTCATGTCGGCAGTCCCGGAGACGCCGACGACCAGTTGCGGCATAGAAAAGGTGCC
>JBMYXJ010000541.1:0-2654 GCA_049608285.1 Mycobacterium sp.
AACAGGAGCACCCGGCACACCCACACCAGGCACACCCACACCAGGCGGCGCCACCACACCGGCCTCA
This sequence comes from Mycobacterium sp., assembly GCA_049608285.1. Taxonomy (GTDB): domain Bacteria; phylum Actinomycetota; class Actinomycetes; order Mycobacteriales; family Mycobacteriaceae; genus Mycobacterium. The sequence goes on from JBMYXJ010000541.1 coordinate 68, forward strand.
CCAACAACCGGAGCACCCGGCACGCCGATACCAGGCACATTCACACCAGAAGGCGGCACCACCCCGGCCTCACCAACAACCGGAGCACCGGGAAACGCGGGCGCCGGCAAACCAACGTTTGCCAACGGAGCGCTGACGGGAGCTCCCGGAACAGGTGGCAGTGGCGGCGTGACGCCAGCAGCAGGGTTCACAGCTGAGAGACCAGGCACTGAGGGCAAGGGGGGCGCCGCTACGGAGGACGGGACTGACACCGACGCTGGGGGCACGGCGGGAAGCGGAGGCGTGCCTACCGAGGACGAACTCGCGGGCGGAACGACAACCGGAGGTGCGGGCTGACCCGGACCGGAAGCGATCGACGTTGCGGCCTGCTGCAGCGACTGCGAAATTTCCTCCGGATTGGAGACGATTTGCTGCAGGATCCCCACGCACGGCACCCCACCCTGGGTCGGATACGCGGCTGCCGACGGGCCGAGCAACGGGGAGCTCAGGAACATCCCTGCACTGCCCAGCATGACAACGACAGTGCCCTTCTTGGTCCGTGACATCTGCTCCCAGTCCTTACTCCGTCGTGCTGTATCCATTCCGATAACGGTGTTACTGGGCCTACTGAACCGACGATTCCTAAATTCGCCGACGCGACAATTCTGTAGTTATGCAACCGTTGTGAATGAGACGCGATCCCGTCACAGTTGGATCGCCGCGACCTTTATGGGCCGCAATCCTGCGCGCTGCAGGACGTACATCGCGAGCCTCGCAGGTCGTGATGCCGCCAGTCACGGCAACGGAGCGCGCCAAATGAGATGCGTTCCGCCATCGGGAGCGGCCAACACTGAGAATGATCCGCCGACGTCCTCGGCGCGCCGACGAAGATTGGTGAGGCCGCTTCCGGTGATGTCGGCGGGCATCCCCCGGCCGTTGTCTTTGACCTCGATCGTCAGATCGTCATCGACGCTAATTGTTACCGTCAGCGCCGTCGAGTTTGCGTGGCGAACGGCATTGCTGACGGCTTCGCGAACCACGGCTTCGGCGTGGTCGGCCAAGGTGGCATCGACTACCGACAGCGGACCGATGTACTGCACCGATGTGCGCATCCCTGAGCCTGGGAAGGCGCCGACCGCCTCATCTACTCGTTGCCTCAGCCTGGTGATCCCGGAAGAACCGTCATTAAGGTCGAAGATGGTGGTACGGATGTCCTGAATGACTGCTTGCAGGTCATCGACAGAATCCGAAAGCCGTTGCTGCACTTCTCCAGAACGCGCCCGGGCTATGGTTCCCTGCAGCGACAGACCGACCGCGAACAGCCGCTGGATGACATGGTCGTGCAGATCCCGCGCTATGCGTTCGCGGTCTGTGAGGATGCCCAGCTCACTGATCCGGTGCTGCGTGCTGGCCAACTGCCACGCCAGCGCCGCCTGATCAGCAAATGCAGCCATCAGATCGAGCTCTCCAACGCTGAATGGTTGCGCACCTTCGGGCCTCAGCGCGACTAATACCCCGGCTACCGTATCGGTGGCACGTAACGGGAGCACTAAGGCCGGCCTGCCGGAATCGCCGATCCCGACGTCAGTTCCGTTGAACCTCCAAGGCATCCGCTGAGCGTATGCATCGCCGATCGCCGTCCCCTGCACGGGTATTGAACTCTGCGCTGCGGCAACGAGCTCGCCCGCAGAAGCAGCGACCACGAGCTCAGAGACGTCATCGGTCGGCAGGTCCGGATCGATCGGAACCGCAACCAGAGCGCCGACAGCGCCGCTGAGCTTCAGTGCATCATCGGCGACTAAACGGAAAACCCCGGCCGGGTCGGTACCTGAGAGCAGCTCAGTGCTGATGTCGCGGGTGGCGGCAATCCACGACTGACGCGCCCGCGCCTGCTCATAGAGGCGAGCGTTGTCGATCGCGATGCCGGCCGCGGCGGCGAGCGCCTGTAACAGCACCTCGTCGTCCTCGCTGAAAGGCTGCCCACTGACCTTCTCGGTCAGGTATAGGTTGCCGAATACCTCATCGCGGACTCGCAGAGGTACCCCGAGAAAGGTGCGCATCGGCGGGTGATTCGGCGGAAATCCGACCGAAGTCGGATGACTGGAGATGTTCTCCAATCGAATGGGTTTTGGATCAGCCAGTAGGACCCCGAGGACTCCACGTCCCTCAGGGAGCTTCCCGATTTGATCACGGGTCGCCTCGTCGATGCCCTCGTACACGAACTCCACGAGGTCGTCGTCGTGGCCTAGCACGCCCAGTGCACCAAACTTTGCGTCGACCAGATCGATCGCGGTATGCACAATCGTCCGTAGGGTCACGTCAAGCTCCAGACCAGATGTGACTGCCAGCATCGCCTCGATGAGGCCGTCTAGCCGGTCACGCCCCGTGAGCATCTGCTCCACCCGATCCTGCACTTCGGTGAGAAGCTCACGCAGCCTCAGCTGCGAAAGAGTGTCTCGCAGTGGGCGCACGGCACCGTCGGGATCGGGCTCAGACATGTCCGCCACAACACCATGGTGCAACACCAGTCGGTAATTCACGTCACGTTGGTGAGGACTATTGGCCCTGTACGCCGGCCCCGGCGACAAGCAATGTTGATAAGGCGCCG
>JBMYXJ010000542.1:0-2639 GCA_049608285.1 Mycobacterium sp.
TGCTCGAACACTACGACGGCGACATCACCCGGGTGAACATTCACCCGCGCGTGCGGGACAAGGTTCTGGCCAAGTACGGCGCCAGCGAGCTCGTCTCACCGCCACGTCAAATGTGAAGTTCATTGGATGTCAACCGTGAGATTTTGAAGTCAGCCGCGAGAACCTACAACCCCTTCCCGAGCCCTTGGGGTCTGCCACCGGCCACTTGTACTCTGAGGGAGAAACGATCTCAACGCGTGAGGAGCGCTCATGAGCGCAACTACCGTCGCTCGGCAATGCTCGTTGTGTGAGGCGCATTGCGGAATTCTGGTGACCGTCGATAGCGACGCTGGCCAGGACCAGCCCCCGGACCGCGTCGTGCGAATCGAGGGCAATCCGCAGGACGTGCTGTCGCGCGGCTACATCTGCCCGAAGGCAACAGCGATGGGGGGGTTGCACCACGACACTGACCGGTTGCGCGCACCGGTGCGGCGCATCGGTGACTCCTTTGAGCCTATCGGGTGGGACGAGGCGTTCCGTGAAATTGGGCAACACTTGCGGACGGTGCGCACAAAGCACGGGCGCAGTGCGATCGGGATGTATCTGGGAAACCCTGCGGCACACAGTTCTTCGGTGATCTACGGCGGCTTGTTGCGTGCGGTGCTGTGGACGAAGAACTTCTATTCGGCGTCGTCGATCGATCAGTTCCCGCAAGAGTTCGTCGCGTGGCGGATGTTCGGATCCAATGGACTGATGCCGATCGCCGATATTGATCGAACGGATCGGTTGGTCATCATGGGCGCCAATCCAGCGGTGTCGAATGGGTCGGTCAGCACAATGCCCAATGCCAAGCACCGCATCCGCGAAGTGCGCCGGCGCGGCAAGGTCGTGGTGATCGACCCGCGGCGTACCGAGACCGCAAGGCTGGCCGACGAGCATGTGGCGATAGCACCCGGGGGCGACGCCTATCTTCTGCTGGCGATGCTGCAGGTATTGATCAGTGAAAACCTCTGCGACACAACGGTGGTCCGCGAACAGTGCACGGGGTGGGACGAGTTGCGGACCCTGGTGGCGGAGTTCACCCCTGAGCAGGCTGCGCCGCACGCCGGTGTCGACGCGGAAACGATCCGCCGGTTGGCGCGCGAGCATGCGGCTGCAGAATCGGCGGTGCTCTATGCCCGCATCGGGGTATGCCAACAGGTGACGGGCACCCTAGTGCATTGGCTGGTCAACACAGTCAACGCGGTGACGGGGAACCTTGATCAGCCCGGCGGACAGATGTTCGCCACGCCACCGATCGACCTGGCCCGCTACGCAAAGTATCTGCCCATGTTGTACGGCAAGTGGACGGATCGATCCGGCATGCACAAGTCGTTTCGCACCGAACTGCCGGTGGGGGTGCTGGCCGATGAGATCCTTACCGGGGGCGAGGGCCAGATCCGGGCGATGATCACCTACGCAGGCAACCCGGTGCTGTCTACCCCACAACGCGGCCGGCTCGGGGCTGCGCTGGATTCCCTGGATTTCTATGTCGCCGTTGATATGTACATCACCGAGACGACCCGGCACGCCAACATAATCCTTCCGCCCGTCTCTGCTCTGGAGCGCGAAGACGTCAACTTCCTGTTCCCGATATTCAGCGTGCGCAACAACCTGCGCTGTGACACCCGGGTTTTCGAACCGCCCGCCGGCGGCCTAGACGACTGGCAGATCCTCGCGCGATTGATCACTGAGGTGCTTCCGCTGCCGGTGCGCCGATTGACCGGCCGTGTAGTCAACAGAATTTTCGAGCAGCTCAGCCCGGTGCGGCTGGTGAGCCTCGGGGTGGCTGCCGGTCCGCACGGGGTGTTGCGGCGCGGTCGCAAGGGACTGACGGTGCGCAAGGCGCGCGCTGCTGTCGGCGGCATCGACCTGGGACCGCTACAGCCACGGCTGCCATCGCTGATCGGGACCAAAGATCGCCGGGTACACCTAGCGCCGGAGGATTTCATCGCCAGCGCCGGTGCCCTGCTCGACGATGTCCGCCGCGGCAGCTCCATCACCGCAGCAACCGACGGCTACGACCTGCAACTCATCGGCCGCCGCCACCTGCGCAGCAACAACTCCTGGCTGCACAACGTGGCAACGATGGTGAAGGGCCGCGATCGCTGTACCGCTCTGATGCATCCTGACGACGCCGCCAAGCGGGGGCTTTCCCACGGACAACGGGTCGCGGTGAGCTCTCCTACCGGATCGATCGTAGTCACCTGCGAAGTCAGCGACGATATTCGCGCCGGTACCGTCGCCATTCCGCACGGCTGGGGTCACAATGAGCCCGGTGTCGGCTGGCAGCTCGCGGCGTCATTGGCGGGCGCGAACGTCAACCTGCTGCATGATCCTTCGCTAACCGACGAATTCACCGGCAATGCGGCGGTCAACAACACCTGGGTGACAGTGGCGGCGGTACCGCCGGAATCGGTCAATGAGTCCACGACCAAGGGCGGCCGCACAGCCGCCCCGGCCCGTTGAACGTCAGCCGACGCCGCCGGCCCGCCCACATGCCCGATGTTCAGCCCACCAATGGGCTGGGCGGCCTGGCTCTAGGCGGGTTGTGAAAGCTCGCCGTGTTGGCCGGTTGTGTTCACCACCAGTACGTCGGTCTTGGCCCGACGGGACACGTT
>JBMYXJ010000543.1:0-2639 GCA_049608285.1 Mycobacterium sp.
TGCATCGTCATGCCGGCCAGTATCCCAGCTCCGGATGGTGGACCCGTCAATGGGAGAATCTTGGCCATGAACGCCGTTCGTCGTGAAGCCCCGGACCGAAATCTCGCCCTCGAGCTCGTGCGGGTGACCGAGGCAGGCGCAATGGCGGCGGGGCGTTGGGTGGGCCGCGGCGACAAAGAGGGCGGCGATGGTGCGGCCGTCGACGCGATGCGCCAATTGGTCAACTCGGTATCGATGCGCGGTGTCGTCGTGATCGGAGAGGGTGAGAAGGACAACGCGCCGATGCTCTTCAACGGCGAGGAAGTCGGCAACGGCGACGGCCCAGACTGCGACTTCGCCGTCGATCCAGTCGACGGCACCACGCTGATGAGCAAGGGGATGCCCAACGCCATCTCGGTGCTGGCCGTGGCCGACCGCGACGCGATGTTCGACCCGTCGGCGGTGTTCTACATGAACAAGATCGCCGTGGGACCTGAGGCCGTGGACGTCATCGACATCACGGCCCCCATCGGCGAGAACATCCGCGCCGTCGCCAAAGCGAAGAACTTGACCGTCGCCGACCTCACCGTGTGCGTGCTCGACCGGCCCCGCCACCTCCAGTTGATGGCCGACGTCCGCGCAGCGGGCGCCCGCATCCGGTTGATTTCCGATGGCGATGTCGCCGGCGCCATCGCTGCGTGTCGCCCCGAATCCGGAACCGATCTTCTCGTCGGCATCGGAGGCACACCCGAGGGCATCATCACCGCCGCGGCCATCCGTTGCATGGGCGGAGCCATCCAGGCTCAACTTGCCCCGACCGACGACGCCGAACGGCAAAAGGCTCTCGATCGCGGCCACGATCTCGACCAAGTTCTCCACACCAGGGATCTGGTCTCCGGGGAGAACGTGTTCTTCTCCGCCACGGGCGTCACCGACGGCGACCTGCTCAAAGGCGTGCACTATTACGGCGGTGGGTGCACCACTCAATCGATTGTGATGCGGTCCAAGTCCGGCACCGTGCGGACGATCGAGGCCTACCACCGCCTGTCCAAGCTCAACGAGTACTCCGCCGTCGACTTCACCGGCGACAAGTCCGCCGCACATCCGTTGCCGTAAACACCGACATAAGAAGGGCAAATATGAACACCGACGCCGCTGTTCAGAAGGATTCCAGCGAGTACCGGATCGAGCACGACACCATGGGCGAAGTTCGGGTGCCCATCGCCGCGTTGTGGCGCGCACAGACACAGCGGGCAGTGGAGAACTTCCCCATCTCCGGCCGCGGCCTTGAGCGCACTCAAATCCGCGCGCTCGGCCTGCTCAAGAGCGCCTGCGCACAGGTGAACAAAGACCTCGGCAGGCTGGCACCGGAGAAAGCCGACGCGATCATCGCTGCCGCCAACGAAATCGCCGACGGTCGCCACGACGACCAGTTCCCCATCGACGTATTCCAGACCGGCTCGGGCACCAGCTCGAATATGAACGCCAACGAGGTGATCGCCAGCATTGCCGCCACCGCGACCCCACCCGTTTCCGTCCACCCGAACGACGACGTGAACATGTCGCAAAGTTCCAATGACACCTTCCCGACGGCGACGCACATCGCGGCCACTGAAGCCGCTGTGCGTCATCTGATTCCAGCGTTGGAGGTACTCCACGAGTCACTTGAGGCAAAGGCCCGCCAGTGGCGCACGGTGGTTAAGTCCGGGCGCACCCACCTGATGGACGCGGTCCCGGTGACACTCGGCCAAGAGTTCGGCGGATATGCACGCCAGGTCGCGGCCGGAATCGAACGTGTCAAGGCGACGCTGCCCCGGTTGGGTGAGCTGGCCATCGGCGGGACGGCCGTGGGCACCGGCCTGAATGCGCCCGAAGGATTCGGCGCCAAAGTCGTCGCGGTCCTCGTAGATCAAACTGGAATCGCAGAATTGCGCACCGCCACTAACTCTTTCGAAGCTCAGGCAGCACGCGACGGTCTGGTCGAGGCATCCGGCGCACTGAAGACGATCGCGGTCTCGTTGACCAAGATCGCCAACGATATTCGCTGGATGGGTTCGGGGCCGCTGACCGGACTGGGCGAGCTACAGCTGCCTGACCTACAGCCGGGCAGCTCGATCATGCCGGGCAAGGTCAACCCCGTCATCCCCGAGGCGGTGACGCAAGTGGCAGCACAGGTCATCGGCAACGACGCCGCAATCACTTGGGGCGGCGGAAACGGCGCGTTCGAGCTGAACGTTTACATCCCGATGATGGCGCGCAACGTGCTTGAGTCGTTCACGCTGCTGGCTAACGTGTCGAAGTTATTCGCTGCCACGTGCATCGACGGCCTGGTGGCGAACGAACAGCATCTGCGCGATCTTGCGGAGTCATCGCCATCAATCGTGACCCCGCTGAACTCCGCAATCGGCTATGAGGAGGCGGCCAAGGTTGCCAAGGAAGCCCTCAAAGAGCGCAAGACGATCCGACAGACGGTTATCGACAGGGGCCTGATCGGCGACAAGCTCTCCGAGGAGGAGTTGGACAAGCGCCTCGATGTGCTGGCCATGGCAAAGGTCAGCGACGGCCAATGACGGGAGTTCGGCGTGCTTGTCGCCGCCCATAGTTCGCGGCCGAAGCCGGTCGTCCGCGCGGTGAAATACACGGTCGTGCCGATCACCGTC
>JBMYXJ010000544.1:0-2639 GCA_049608285.1 Mycobacterium sp.
CCGTGCTCAAGAGGCCTTGAGGCAACCGCTTCTCCAAAACCGACGGCAGCAAAGATGCGAAGCGCCTTCATCTCTCGAACCTAAGCAGATCCCCTCGAAGATCCAAGGGCTTCCGAGTTTTCCGCGCAATCGTGGCGGCCAAGGATCGGATACCCAGCATGCGTACGCTGCTTCGATCGCTGACTGACCCGGACCATCACCTCGAGCTCCCGTCGGACGCCTGGGGCCGCATTCGCCTTGTGGCCCGCCGTACGGGCTGGCGGCCCGCTGGTACCCAGCCCCCGAGCGGCGCCCAGGGCTGGCTCGGCAACTACGACGGTCACCAGGGCGAGGAGGTCACGGCCCGGGACGCTGGCCAGCTCGCGGCGACCCTCCGCCGGCTCGAGGTCAGCGACTTCGCCGAAGGGGACAGCGACCTGGCCCTCAACGTCATGTGGCTCGCAGAGGCGGGGCCGTTTTCCATCAACCGACCAGCGATGGTGACTTGAGGCATCCGCCTCGGGGGGACATGTGCCGCGAAGCGAGCACGAGTTCAGGTTGCGACTTTGGGCGTGGGCGCACGGGCGCTCGCGGTTCGACAATGTCGGGACGCTCGCGGCGTGGATGCTCGATCAACCACGGGAACGATGGTCGAGGTGGACCACTGGGCTGCCGCCCGCAAAGCAATGGGCGCTCGCAAAGGAGCTACACCGCCAGAGCCTCAAGTCTCCCCGCCTGAGCGTGGGGGCGGGTAAACGACTCGGCCTACGATCTCGATGCTCTCGGGATCCTCGTAGGGAATGACTCCGTCGGTGTCGCCATCGAGATAGTAGCCGCCGGCGGCTGACCGCCGAAGCCACTTCATCGTGACCTCGCCCTCAATCCTCGCGATAACGACGGTGTTTGGAATCCAGTTCTTGTCCTCGCGCACGACGACGGTGTCGCCTGTCTCGTAACCAGCCGTGGTCATCGACGAGCCCTTGATGGTGATCGCAACGTGAGGGACCTTCGGGTCTCGGCGGTACCGAAACAGGCCCCTGATGTCGTTGTCATCGACGGCACCCAGGGGCCCAGCCGGCACTGTGCCCTCGAGCCACGGAACATAGTCCTGACGTCGCGCCAGCTCGTCCTCCAGGGCCTTGTAGGCGCTGAACGGTAGTCCACGCACGCCGCGACTGTTCTCCCAACCCGAGATGGTTGCGACGGACTTAACGCGCAGGAACCGCTGGGTTTGCGCGTGCGTCCAGCCAAGTGCCTTGCGGACACGCTTGAACTCTGAGCCCGGAATCGCGTCGTCCATGTCATCCATAGACTTGATTCTACATGTCTTTTCGACTCGGGGTACAAAAGCAACATGCATAGCTTGACAGACTCAACTTAAGGCCGCTACTTCTAATGGCAAGGACACGAAACAAAGTTTGGGTGCTTCATGCCGAGAACAGAAAAAGAGATTATCTGCGCCGAGTTGGCGACCAACCTCCGGGTGCTGCGGCGCAAGAGGCGCTGGAGCCTGGAGAACATGGCCGAACGCGTGGGCGTCACGGCCTCGATGATCTCGAAATACGAGCACGGTGACCGCCTCCCCAGCTTGAAAATGCTCCTCAAGCTGGCCGCCGCCCTCGACACCACCGCCTCCTTTCTCATCCAGCCCCCAGAGCCCCGCGGCCGCCCCCGCAAGACGGAGGCCGCGTCATGATCTGGCCGAAACGTTCCCGCGGCTTTCGCCTCATCGACGGCTGCTACCGATGGCTTCTGACGTCGTGCGGCGGCTACTGGTGCCTCTCGCTGGAGCGGTGCATCCCGGGTCGGCCAACCCGCCGCGTCGGCGTGAAGCAGGCGACCGGCGACGAGGGTCGCGACCGTCTCAAGGGCCTCGCCTCGATGACGGCGCTCACCATTGGCGACACCGAAGCGATGTTCCGCGACATCTACGGCCGCGCCCAGCTCGCGTTCGACGAATACCGGGACGCGGCATGAACCCCGTCGCCGCGGTTGCCGAAGCTCTCGCCAGCCTCAACCTGGGCGACCTCGGGTCGCTGCGGCATGAGCGCGTGGACTGCGCGGCCGTGCTGCTTTACCTCGCGGCGTCGACGTCGGCGCCTCTCCGTGAGGTGCGCGACGCGCTCAGGCTGCCGCAGTCGACGACGTCGGACCTGATGGCGCGGATGGGCGACCGCGACCTCGTCATGGGCTACCGCCGCGGCCGCGATGTCATCTACGGGCTCACGCCCAAGGGCCACCGCATCGTTCGGTCGGCTCCGGCGTACGGCGCCGAGGTGCCGGCGTGACCGAGTACATCTTCTTCCAGGCCCTCTTCGCCCGTCTCGGGATTCCGACGTCGACGGTGACCGCGGACGTCGCGACGGAGCCGAGCCAACACGGGCGCCTGCTCTACCTGGACGCCGAGCTGAACCGTGACGAAAGCATCACGCTCGGGTTCCACCCCCTCACCCAGATGGTTGTCACCGTCAAAGCGAACGAGGCACGGTCATGAACCAAAGCAAAGCATTGGCGCCTGTCCGCCAAACGCTCATGTCGTTCGATGAGAAGCAGCGGTTTGCGAACGCCGCATGCAAGTCGCAGGTGGCGCTCATCAAGGGCCGTACGCAGAAGCAGGCCTTGGCCGAGGGCATCATCAAGATTCAGTACGGCGAGGAGGT
>JBMYXJ010000545.1:0-2637 GCA_049608285.1 Mycobacterium sp.
AGGGCCGCAGTGGACGGGCGAAGTTCGGGTCGATCAGTTCGTGGGCGGCGTCGTCGAAGGCCGTGACCGTTCCGCCGTGGGCGCCCGGCGCGAACCGGAAGTGCGCCTGAAGTTCCGACCTACCTGCTGTCCATCCCATCTGCACAGTCCAGCGTCCGTCCTCGTTTCGCCAGGCGTCCCACGTCGTGGCCTCGGGGTCGAGGCCACGCGCCACCAGTTCGGTGGACACCGTCTCCCGCAGGGTCAGAACTGACGGCCCGTCGGGGAGCACCGGGTGGGCTGCCGTGGCGAGCTCGGCGGCGCGGGCGCGCTCCAGGAGCACCGGATGGGCGAACCGCTCAACTCGTGAGATGGACGCTCCAGACGCTTTTGCGACTTGCTGGATGGATGCCCCCGCGCGGATCTTTGCCTGAATGTCTCTGGGGTGCAGCATATTTGGTACCTCGACGTTGATCGCGGTTTGACTGGAACCGGCGTGCTCACCGCGTACTGCGGCCTCAAGTCGCACGTCGGAGTACAGCGCGAACTGCTCCCCGGAGTCGCCTGATTCACAGATGATCTGCCGGGTGTCGGTGTCGAGTCCGACGACTTTGAGTTCTCGCATTGCGGCCTCCTCCAGGCTGATGCTGAGCCCGATACGCAGGTCACATTACTGCGTTATGAGTCCGTAACCCCGATGACACGCTGCAGTAGTCAGCGACTAAAGCCGCTCGGTGTCTTCTGTCGCGACTAAAGCCGCTCGGTCACCCAGTCGATGCACTGAGTCAGTGCACTGACGTCGTCAGGCTCGACGGCGGGGAACATCCCTATGCGGAGCTGGTTACGCCCAAGCTTGCGGTAGGGCTCAGTGTCGACGATGCCGTTGGCCCTCAATATCGACGCGACGGCTGCGGCATCTACGGCATCGGAGAAGTCGACGGTGCCCACGACCTGTGAGCGCAGCGCCGGATCGGAGACGAAGGGGGTGGCGAACGACGATGCCTCGGCCCACGAGTACAGGCGGTTCGACGAGTCGGCGGTCCGCTTGGTGGCCCAATCCAGGCCACCGTTTTCGAGCAGCCAGTCGATCTGTTCGGCGAGCATTACCAGCGTTGCGATCGCCGGGGTGTTGTAGGTCTGGTTCTTGAGGCTGTTCTCGATGGCGATGGGTAGCGACAGGAACTCGGGCACCCACCGCCCGCTGCCGGCGATGGCCTTAACCCGGGCCAAAGCGGCGGGCGACATCAACGCGATCCACAGCCCGCCGTCGCCGGCGAAGTTCTTCTGCGGGGCGAAGTAGTACACGTCGGTATCGGTGATGTTCACCGGCAGGCCACCGGCGGCCGAGGTGGCGTCGATCGCGATCAGGGCGCTGCCGGACCCCTGGGGGCGTTCGGCTGGCACTGCGACCCCTGTGGAGGTTTCGTTGTGTGCCCACGCGATCAGGTCGACGGTCGGATCGGACACCGGTTTGGGTGCGCTACCTGGATCGGCCTTGACGGCGATGGGTTCACCGACGAACGGGTTCTTGGCGACCGCCGAGGCGAACTTCGTGCTGAACTCTCCGAAGGTCAGATGCAGCGAGCGCTTGTCGATCAGTCCGAACGCAGCGGCGTCCCAGAATGCGGTGGACCCACCGTTGCCGAGGATCACCTCGTAGCCGTCGGGTAGCGAGAACAGCTGTCGAAGACCCTCGCGTACGCGGGCGACCAGGTTCTTGACTGGGGCCTGTCGATGCGATGTCCCGAATATGTCACCGGCTGCCACCAGTGCCTGCAGTTGTTCGGCTCTGACCTTGGAGGGCCCGCAGCCGAATCGGCCATCTGCGGGTTTGAGGTCGGGCGGGATGGTCAAGGTAACTGGGGCGTCGGCCATGTTAGCAAGCCTAAGACCGGCGATCCGGCGGCCGCGATGCGGGCACCGTCAGTGCCGACGGCCACGATGTGTCGGGGCGATGTGTCAGGGCGCCGCGCGGCCTGCCGGGTGCTACCGCAAGGCGACCAGGCGCCGGACCGGGTGTAACCCAGGTCACATGTGATGCAGATAACGCGGCAGTGCCACATTTGGCAAAAGTCCCTGTTCAATTCCTGGGACCGCGGGTACTGTACTTAGACAACCGACAGGCGAATGTAAACTTTAGGGGAGGCTCACGAATGGCTGTCAAGACCGCTAAAACGCCTATCATCCGGCGCTGGCGCAAGAACATGCAGTTAGGCGACAGCCCGCAGGACCAGGCATACGTCGACCTGCTGAACACCCTGTCCGAGGGGTCTGTTCGTCGTAGTTTCAACCCCTACACCGACATCGCTTGGGACGCGCCGGAATTTGCGGTGATCCCCAACGACCCCCGATGGGTACTGCCGGGATCGGACCTGATGGGCCGTCACCCCTGGTACAAGTCCCAGCCGATCGAGAGGCAAATCGAGATCGGGATGTGGCGCCAAGCAAATGTCGTCAAGGTCGGCCAGCAGTTCGAGTCGATCTTGATCCGCGGTCTGATGAACTACGCGTTCTGGGTGCCCAACGGATCCCCGGAGTACCGGTACTGCCTGCACGAGTCGGTCGAAGAGTGCAACCACACCATGATGTTCCAGGAGATGGTGAACCGCATCGGTGATGACGTGCCGGGAATGCCGCGGGTGCTCAAGTGGCTGTCAC
>JBMYXJ010000546.1:0-2631 GCA_049608285.1 Mycobacterium sp.
TTCGCCGAGTTCATACCTGAGCCGTTTGCCACCGCGTCCATTGGTCAGGTTCACCAGGCGGTGTTGGGTGATGGCCGCCAGGTCGCAGTCAAGATTCAATATCCCGGGGTGGCGCAGGCTATCGAGGATGATCTGGCCAACGTTGAATTGATAGGTACGTTCTTGCGGTTGGCGCGTTCGGCGACCGTGATGCGCGGCGATATCGGCGAGCTGGCGCGTACGGTCGCTTCCCGGGTCCGGGAAGAAGTCGACTATCGCCATGAAGCTGCGATGACATCGGTCTTCGGCGAGCTTTACCGCGATCACCCGTTCATCCGGATTCCTGAGGTCATTGCCGACGCCTCTGGCGATCGAGTTCTTACGATGACTTACCTGGATGGGATGGACTGGGCTCAGGCCCGCCATGCCGACCAGGAACTGAAGAACACCTGGGCCGAGGCCATCTTGCGGTTTGCGTACAGCAATCGGTGGCTAGCCGGCCTGCTTCATGCCGATCCGCATCCGGGAAATTATCGGTTCTTCCCGGACGGCACCGTCGGGTTCCTCGATTTTGGTTGTGTGCAGGTGCTCACCGAGGCGGAACGCTGCGTCTGGTTTGCGATGACCCGGGCAGCAGTCGAGGGCCGCAAGTCTGATTTGCGCGATTCGATGGAGCGAGCGGGGTATCTCGACGTCGATCCGGATTTGACCGCCGAGGAGCTATATCGGTGGTGGTCAGAAGTCCTCCACGACATCATCGTCGATCCACAACCGGTCACCTACACGGCTGACAGCCGTGCCCGCGTCGTCAACGGCTTGTTCGACTTCCAGGATCCTCACCGCGCCCTCGCCCGCGTCAGCTTTCCCAGCGCGGCTGCCGTCAGCGCCCGGATCCAACTCAATCTGATCAGTATCTGTGCGGCCTTGAGCGCGACCCTTCCGGTGCGCGCTATCGCCGACGACACTGACGGTGTCGCCGAACCGATTACCAGGCTGGGCCGACAACATCACGCCTGGGTACGTGAGCGCGGTTTCGCCTTGACGCCGAGCGCTCCTGGCTGATTGCGCCACCACTTGACACCCGCGTTCAGACCCACGCGTTGCCGCCATCATCGAATACGGGCTCGCCGGAAGTGTCGCGTTCGGTAGTTATTCGGCACATACCCATTGCGTCAGGCAACCGTCGGCAGCTCCGTCGTCATGGCAATGTTTGTAGACATGGAGAACAAACCGCCCACCGCGACAATCACGGCCGCCCACGGAAAGCATCTGAGTAACCTGCCGTTCGAGGACACCAGGGACTTCCAGGACGCTGACCGGGGGTTCATCGCAGCCAAACACCCGTGTGTCATCAAGGCCGCCGACGGGCGGGTGGTGTGGGACAACGATGTCTACGCCTTTCTCGAAGGTGAAGCCCCGACCACCGTGCATCCCAGCCTGTGGCGGCAGTCGCAGCTGGTGGCCAAGCAGGGTCTCTACGAAGTGGTTGAGGGCATCTACCAGGTGCGTGGATTGGACCTGTCGAACGTCACGTTCATCGAAGGTGACACCGGGATCATCGTGATCGATCCGTTGGTGTCCACTGAGACGGCCGCTGCGGCGCTGGCGCTGTACCGGCAGCATCGGGGCGAGCGTGCCGTCAAAGCCGTGATCTACACCCACAGCCACGTCGACCATTTCGGTGGGGTGCTCGGGGTGACGACGCAGGCCGACGTCGATGCGGGCGAGGTCGCCGTCCTCGCCCCGGAAGGCTTCACCGAGCATGCCGTTCAGGAGAACGTTTACGCCGGCACGGCGATGGCACGCCGGGCCGGTTACATGTATGGCGCCGCCCTGGACCGGGGGCCGCAGGGGCAGGTGGGTTGTGGGCTCGGGCAGACCCCGTCGAACGGTGAGGTCGCCATCATTGTGCCCACCGTCGACATCTGCGAGACAGGTGAGACGCACACTATCGATGGCGTCCAGATCGAGTTCCAGATGGCGCCGGGCACCGAGGCGCCGGCAGAGATGCACTTCTACTTTCCGGGTTACCGGGCGCTGTGCATGGCGGAGAACGCCACCCACAATCTGCACAACCTGCTGACTCTGCGCGGTGCGCTAGTTCGGGATCCGCACAGCTGGGCGGGCTATCTCACCGAGGCGATCGATTCCTTCACCGACCGTGCCGACGTCTTATTCGCCTCGCACCACTGGCCCACCTGGGGCCAAGAGCGGATCGTCGAATATCTTTCGCTGCAGAGGGACCTGTATGCCTATCTGCACGATCAAACGCTGCGCCAGCTAAACCAGGGATACACCGGTATCGAGATAGCTGAGACTTTCTCGATGCCGCCCGCGCTGGACCGTGCCTGGCACGCCCACGGCTACTACGGCACGGTCAGCCACAACGTCAAAGCTGTCTACCAGCGTTATATGGGGTGGTTCGACGGCAACCCCGGGCGCCTGTGGCCGCATCCGCCGGAAGCGATCGGGCCACGTTACGTCGCTGCGATGGGCGGCCTGGACAAAGTTGTCGAGCTCGCCCAAACGGCCTTCGATGAAGGGGATTTCCGTTGGGCTGCCACCCTTCTGGATCACGTGATGTTCACCGACGAGAAACACGAAGCGGGGCTCAATCTGTACGCAGACACGCTTGAGCAGCTGGCCTACGGT
>JBMYXJ010000547.1:0-2629 GCA_049608285.1 Mycobacterium sp.
CGATGTCATGCTCGACCTTGCACACTGGGCATGTCACCGTGTCAGCTTTGCGTGGCGCGTAGAGCTGCACCATGCACATCTGGCGGTCCTCCTCGCCGGCGTCGGCGAGTTGCTGACGCTGCTCGGCGGTCAGTTCGTTGGTGCACGGCCCGCAGAACTGTGGCGGCTCAGGACGATTGACCACTCGCCGGATGCGGTCGGTCAGATCAACCAGCGAGGTATAACACTCTCCTGCTGCTTCATCGCCGGCGATAGCGTTGGCGTGCTTGCGGAGCCACTGAACACATCCGGTGGCGGGAATCTCCACCCCGCGCGCCTCGCACATGTGCCGCACCCATGTGCCGAGGTCGTTGTACGCCTGGTCGTAGAGTCGACTGGCCTTGCCGTTGACGCGCCCTGGCGCCAGAACGGCATCGAGACCGAACTTGCCCGCCGCGAGGTCGCGTTCCAGTCGTGCGGCGTTGAGGTCGTCATCAGGGCCGGTGTATTCGTCTAGCTCATGTGCGCGGGTGCCACGGCGGCCACCGTCGCCGAGTCGTACCTGTCCGAGCGCGGACTCACGCAGCCGCGCCAGCCACCACGGCAGGTCAGAGAGTGTGGACTGCAAGACGCCGATATGGGTGGTGCACAGGAACAATTGCGCTCGACCTTCGCACACCTGGCACTGGGTCACATGGCCTCCTCGTCAATCGGGTGGTACTGCACTGGGGCGTCCTCTAGAGGTTGAGCGGTGATGCGGATTGTGGCTGGCGTCGGGCGCGAACTCGTCAAGACCGGATGGTGTGTATCGGCTTGGGAATTGGTGCAGGTTCGCCCACCGCTCCGAGCCGGTCAGTCCGCATGTGTCGCACACGTACCAGCCGTCGTTGATGCGGGTGACGACATGCTCCAAGCTCACTGGTCGGCCCTCCGCAGCGTCAGCGGCAGCCAGCAGGGCGGCGGCAAACGTCCTTGCTCTAGCGGGTGGCATATCAGTCAGGAACTCGTTACCCATCCCGAAGTCGGTGAAGATGCGCCGATGAGGTAACGAGCCGGTCGCGTCGGCGCGAAACGTGTATTGGTCGAACCAGAACTGACCGTCGTCGTCCGGCCCGTCGTCGTCCGATTCCGGCAGTTTTACGATGGCGTACCCGGCTGAACGCAGATCAAGAGCAACACCTGCCCAATCAATAGCGTCAGGCATCCCTGATTCATGCCAGAGGATCGACGAATCAGCAGCCTTGCCGTTGTCGTAGTTATCACCGACAGCATCAGCGAGAATGAAATTGATGTCGGTGGTGCCCTCGTCGCTCACTGGTCAGCCCCCATGGTCCGTAGGATTTCGCCTAATACTTTGTGTGCCAACGCGGTCGCACCATCGCCGTACCTGTGTTTCACCTGACCGAACACCAGCCCGACCCCCTCGACGTAATGCCGCCATCGGTAGCGGTTGACCGAGTCGGGGTCGGTGCTTACGTCTTCGCCGTAGCGGGTGATCTCAACCATTCCGATGGCCTTGTCGTTAATGTCCAGAGACACGATGAGGCTCACTTTCCCCTCCTCGGCTTTCTCGGTGTGCGCGTGATTTGGATGCAACTCTCGGCGGCCTTTCGGCCCAGGTGTGCGCGCCCCACCCAGTCTTTGATCGCTCACTGGTCCGACTCCCGACCTAACGCGGCGAAGTTCCTCTGAAACGTAACCCGACGCCAAACGGACGCCGTTGGCTTTCGATTCAAGGCGAATGGCCTCAGTGCTGCGCGGTTTATGTTCTGCGGCCAGGCCGACAAGTTTCAATTCGGCGTCATCCATGCGGCTGATGAGGTCGCAAAGGCTGTCAATCCAGTCCGAGTCGCTCACTGGTCGGCCTTCCGCATTTGGTGTTCCGCAGCGGTGAATTTTGCGTCTGCCTCGCCCCATTCACGCCATAACCGACGACGCTCCGACCACGTAAGCAACACCGCGCGATCCAAAACACCTGCAACTACGAGCCTTTCGGCGCACACCGTGTCGAAGCTGTCCTCAGTGGATGGCTCAACAAGTCCGTCAGTCGTAACCCGGTACAGGTCACCGCGTCCCCATAGTGACGCATAATGCTTGGCGTACAACCGGTGAGTTGTCGCATAGACACGATCCGGTCGTTGCGCAGGCCCGTCGATCAGATGGCCATCTGACGTTGCCACAGCCTCCCCTTTGAATCGGGCCTCGCAATACGGGCAACCCTCATGTAGCTGACGCTCATACCCAGGTTCAATCAGGTCGCCCACTCGCAACCCAGACTTGCCGCCGTGGAATAGCCTTCGCCGCAGCGTCGGCACCGCGATGATGTCCTGGTCGTTCACTGGTCGGCCTCCGCAGCGGCAGCCAGGAGTGCGGCAGCGAGAGGACGGGCCTCCTCTAGGCTGAACTCCCGGTGGGCACCGAAACCTGTTGCCGCATACTGCCTGACCCAGTTGCCCTTAATCTCGAAGTGGTCAAGGGAGTCGAAGTCCGGCAGTTCCACAATCTCGTACCGCTCACGTAGAGCAGCGGCGATGGTTGAGGCGATGTGTTGATCCATCTCAACTTTGAGCGATGTTTCGACCCCGCAGGCGCATTCCCAGAAATTGGAATCCGGCAAGGACCAATACTCATGCCGACCTACCGATTCCGC
>JBMYXJ010000548.1:0-2626 GCA_049608285.1 Mycobacterium sp.
GTTAACCTGGTGCTGCCTTAGCCCACCCTCGCGAGAGCGCGAAGTTGCACCGCTGGGGTCCCGTGTTTGTGCGCAGGCATGCGCGGTCACGCAGAAGGGAAGGGAGCGCTCGTGACAGCTGTTGCAGGCTTGCAAGGTCGGGTCGCCTACATCACCGGAGCGGCGCGCGGACAGGGTCGCGCACACGCCGTCCGGCTGGCCAACGAGGGCGCCGATATCATCGCGATCGACGTATGCGGCCCAGTGGCGCAGGACGTCACCTATCCGATGCCGACACCGGAGGATCTGGCTGAAACAGCGCGGCTGGTCGAAGCGACCGGGCGCAAGATCATCGCGCGTGAGGTCGATATCCGTGACCTGCCCGCCCAGCAGCAGGTGATAGCCGAGGGCATCGAACAATTCGGTCGCCTCGACATCGTCGTCGCCAACGCGGGCATCCTCAGCTGGGGCCGGATATTCGAGATGTCCGAGCAGCAGTGGGACAGCGTCGTCGACGTCAACCTCAACGGCACATGGCGCACCATCCGGGCCGCCGTGCCCGCGATGATCGAGGCGGGCAATGGAGGGTCGATCATCATCGTGAGTTCATCGGCGGGTACGAGGGCCACCCCCGGCAATGCCCACTACGCAGCTTCCAAGCACGGCCTCGTGGCGATCACCAATTCGTTGGCGATCGAAGTGGGGGAGTTCGGGATTCGCGTCAACTCGATCCACCCGTACACAGTCGATACCCCGATGGTCGAGCCAGACGCCATGATGGAGATCTTCGGGAAACATCCGGCGTTCCTGCACAGCTTCTCGCCGATGCCCTACCGCCCCGTCGATCACCAAGGCAAGAAGGGCTTGAAGGATTTCATGACGACTGAAGAGGTTGCCGACGTGGTGGCCTGGCTGGCAGGTGACGGGTCGAGAACCATATCTGGTTCTCAGATCGCCGTTGATCGTGGGACTGCCAAGTACTGATCAGCTGCTCCAGTCGCCCAGTCGCCCAGTCGCCCAGTCGGACAGCAAGTTTTCTGATTGTGGGCGCCGCGGTGTGAACTAGCGTTGACCCGTTTCGCTCAGCACGTCAATTAGCCGATCGACTGCCCAATCGATCTCGGCTGCGGTGACGACCAACGGCGGTGCGAACCGCAACGTCGACCCGTGGGTGTCCTTGACCAGTACGCCTTGATCGGCCAGGCGCACGCTGATCTGCTTGCCGGTACCGTGCACGGGGTCGACGTCGACGCCCGCCCACAGCCCCTTCCCGCGCACTGCGAGCACACCGTGACCGATGAGCCCCTGCAGCCTCGTATGCAGATGAACGCCGAGTTCAGTTGACCGGTGCTGGAACTCGCCACGATTCAGGATGTCCACCACGGTGGTGCCGATGGCGGCCGCCAACGGGTTGCCGCCGAATGTCGAACCATGCTCGCCGGGGTGTAGCACCCCGAGGACATCTTCATCAGCGACCATCGCCGACAGTGGAACCACGCCGCCGCCGAGCGCCTTTCCCAAAAGGTAGGCATCGGGTACTACGCCCCAGTGATCGCACGCGAAGGTGCGTCCAGTGCGAGCAAGCCCGGACTGGATCTCATCGGCGATCATCAAAACGTTGCGGTCGTTACAAAGAGTGCGTACGCGGGGAAGATACTCGGCGGGCGGCACGATGATCCCGGCCTCACCCTGGATTGGCTCGATCAGGACCGCAACAGTGTTGTGATCGATCGCCTCGGCCATCGCCTCGGCATACGGGTCATCGGGGCCGAAAGGTACCGAGCGGAAGCCCGGGGTGTACGGCCCGAAACCGCGGCGCGCGGTGTCGTCGTCAGAGAAGCTGATGATTGTGGTGGTACGGCCATGGAAGTTGTTGCGCGCCACCACAATATTACTCTGTCCGGCGGGGATACCCTTGATGTCGTGCCCCCACTTGCGGGCGACCTTGATGCCGCTCTCCACTGCCTCGGCGCCGCTGTTCATCGGCAGCACCATGTCTTTGGCGCATAGCGCGGCCAGGGCGGCGCAGAACGGGCCGAGTCGGTCGGAGTGGAATGCGCGGCTTACCAGCGTCACTTGGTCCAGCTGCGCGTGTGCGGTCGCCATCACCTCCGGGTTGCGGTGGCCGAAGTTGACCGCCGAGTACGCGGCGAGAAAGTCGAGGTAGCGACGGCCCTCGATGTCGGTAATCCAGGCACCTTCGGCGCTGGCGGCAACGATGGGCAGCGGCGAGTAGTTGTGCGCGACATGGCGCTGGTCGAGTTCGATCGCTGCGTCGATGTTGGCCATGAGGTCCAGCATCGTCACGGGTGTACCTCCAGTGTGCAGCATTTGACGGATCCGCCTCCCTTGAAGAGCTCGGAGAGGTCCACCGGAACCGGCCGGAAACCGTTCCGTCGGAGTTGTCCGGCGAAGCCGGTGGCCGCGGCGGGCAGCACAACGTTGAGTCCGTCAGAGACGACGTTGAGGCCGAGCGCGTAGGCGTCGGGGCTGGCCACCTGAATGGCATCGGGGAACAGCTCGGCGAGCTTCGCGCGGGAACGCTCAGCGAAGGCGGGGGGATAGTAGGCGATTGTCTCGTCGTCGAGGACGGCCAGCGCGGTATCGAGATGATAGAACCGGGGATCGATGAGTTGCAGACCGACGA
>JBMYXJ010000549.1:0-2623 GCA_049608285.1 Mycobacterium sp.
ACCATGAACTTGCCATGGCGGTCGTCATGGCGGCCGGTGTGATCATCGCGTTGGTGGCCCTGCTGCTGACCGGGGTGCACCGGTCAGCGAAGGTGGGGCCGGTGGCGGACGGGGCAGCCGTCAAGGTCGTGTGACCACTGCAGCCGGAAACTCGGATTTGGCCGGATACCGGCCGATCCGTAGCCTCGGGCCGTCCCCGTTCTCCGTGTAGCGGTACCTCGCTGATTGCCGCACCTGATTGCCCCATCTCATGAGACTGCCGAGCCCACGATGTCCAAGACCGTGACACCACTACCGCCCGGTGCCAATCCGTGGCACGCGTTGTGGGCGTTGCTAATCGGCTTCTTCATGATTTTGGTCGACGCTACGATTGTCGCTGTCGCCAATCCGGCGATCATGTCAAGTCTAGGTGCCGACTACGATTCGGTGATCTGGGTGACCAGCGCCTATCTGCTGGCCTTTGCGGCACCTCTGCTCGTATCCGGCCGGCTGGGGGACAGGTACGGCCCGAAAAACATTTACTTGCTCGGCCTCGCGGTGTTCACCGTGGCTTCGTTGTGGTGCGGGCTGTCTGACACCATCGGCATGCTGATTGCCGCCAGGGTGGTCCAGGGCGTCGGTGCGGCACTGCTCACGCCGCAGACGCTGTCGGTGATCACCAGAACCTTCCCCGCGAACGGCCGCGGGGTCGCGATGAGCGTATGGGGCGCCACAGCAGGGGTGGCCACGCTAGTGGGTCCGCTGGCCGGTGGGGTTCTGGTCGAGCAGCTGGGGTGGCAGTGGATTTTCTTCGTCAACGTCCCCGTCGGCGTCATCGGCCTGGCGGCCGCGGTCTGGCTGGTGCCGGAGCTGCCCACCCAAGGACGAGGCTTCGACATTCCCGGGGTGCTGCTGTCGGGCGTTGGTCTGTTCTTGATCGTCTTCGCGCTCCAAGAGGGCCAGGCCTACGGTTGGGCGCCCTGGATTTGGGCGGCCTGCGCCGTCGGTGTCGCCGCTATGGTCACGTTCTTCTGTTGGCAGTCGGTCACCGCCGGGCAGCCGCTGATTCCGCTCAGTATCTTCGGCGACCGCGACTTCTCCATGTCCAACCTAGGCGTGGCGATCATCGGGTTTGTCTCCACGGCGATGATCGTGCCGCTGATGTTCTACGCCCAGGCGGTCTGCGGGATGTCGCCGACGGAAGCGGCGCTGCTGACTGCTCCGATGGCTGTCGCGACCGGCGTGCTGGCCCCAGTGGTCGGCAGGATCGTCGACCGCTCACATCCCCGGCCCGTGGTTGGCTTCGGATTCTCTGTCATGGCGATAGGGCTGACCTGGCTGTCGATCGAGATGACCCCGGCAACGCCGGTGTGGCGCCTAGTGATACCCATCACTGCCATGGGGGTGGGCATGGCGTTTATCTGGTCTCCCTTGGCCGCCACCGCGACCAGGAAACTTCCCCCGCAGCTGGCTGGCGCAGGCTCCGGCGTCTACAACACCACCCGTCAGGTCGGGTCGGCGCTCGGCAGCGCGGCTATTGCCGCGTGCGTGGTGTCGCGGCTGCATGCCGAGCTGCCGGGCGCCGCAAATGCGACCCAGTGGACCGAGGGATCGGTCACACAGCTGCCAGTCTTTCTCCGCAGCCCTTTTGCCGCAGCCATGTCGCAGGCCATGCTGTTGCCGGCGTTCCTCGCATTGTTCGGTGTCGTGGCCGCACTGCTCATGGTGGGGTTTGCCAACTCTTCAGATGACCAGGCAGGTGAGGCCCGCACGGCTCTTGCCGACGACGATATTAACCAAGCCCGGGTCGACCCAGAATTCGACGACGACCCCTACGTCGAGTACGTCGTGCACGGCGACGACGCCGAATCGCCGCCCGGGGTGGGCCGGTAGGCGATCCTCGGCATCGCTGTCGCGAGCCTGGTGACCGAGCCCTCCCCGCGAGCCGGCGAGGATCGGCTGATCCTGAGCCCGCGCGGTCACCGCCCCGGGCGGTCGGGTTCAGTGCCGGTCACGGCGCGACGGCGCCGTGCGGTGTCCGGTTGGCGTCGTGTCATGACATGTCGGTGACGTCGGCCCGATCACTGGGACACAAAGCGAGGAAGGCCCCCAACTCGAGGAGTCGATCCGGGGTGCTGGGCAAGTAGTCGGTCAGCTGTTCAGCCCGCACGATGACCGCAAGATATTTTGCGCGGCTCACGGCGACGTTGAGTCGGTTCCTGTTGAGCAGGAAAGCGATTCCGTGCGGCACGTCGTCGATCGAGGAGGCGGTCATCGAGATGAACACCACCACTGCCTGCTGTCCTTGGAACTTATCGACGGTGCCTGCGCGAACATCGGTGAGCCCTGCTCGGTCCAATGCGCGGCGGGCCTGCACGACCTGGGCGTTGTACGGGGCCACCACGAGTACATCTTTCTGGGTTAGTGCCCGGGAGCCGTGCTCGTCGGTCCACGTCTTGCCCAGCACGGCTTGGATCTCGCCGACGATTGCGGCTGCTTCCTCGGCGCTCTCAGTCGCATTGCCGTCATGCTCGACGGTCAGCGTCCGTACGCCCGCCGCAAGACCGTCGAGTCTGCGCGCGGCGGTGAGCGACTCGTGGGAGTGCAGTCGGCCGTCGTAGGACAGCCGCGACACTGCCCGGCA
>JBMYXJ010000550.1:0-2621 GCA_049608285.1 Mycobacterium sp.
GGTGAGCGTCGCGACAATCCAGAAGAACAGCAAGCGTTTAGATCGCTGGCGCGCCCAGTGGAACTCTGTCAGCTCGATCCCGGCGAATCGTCGGCCGGGCGGCTGGTCCTCAGTGTCGTTCTGGGTCTCTGACGCCGCGATCTCGACACGGGCGAACGCTTTGGTCTGCCGGCTCGGCGGCGCACCAGCGGTGGGCGCGTCGAAGTTCTCGGTGATGTGAGAAGCGCTGTGCTGAGTCGTCGGCGTGGTCACGGGGTCGTGCCGTGCCGAGCTACGAGGGGCGGGCACCCGGAAGTGCGGGAGGCCTAGTTCGTTGACGATAACGTCGAGCTCGTGGAGCATCTCGGCGGCGTCGGCGAACCGCTGGGCCGGATGGCGTGCGGTAGCGCGGCCCACGAATTCATCGAAATATGTTGGTACACCACCGATTGCCGAACCTGGAGGCGGAACGTCCTTGTCCAACCTCTGGTATGCCACGGCTAACGTGCTATCGCCGGTGAAGGGGGTGGCGCCTGTCAGCATCTCGTAGACCAGCACGCCCACTGAGTAGACGTCGCCACGGGCATCGGTGTCGCCGGTACTCACTTGCTCAGGTGACAGGTAGGCCGCAGTGCCCAGGATGATGCTGGTCGACGTGATCTTGGCTTCAGCGACTGCGCGGACCAACCCGAAGTCGACGATCTTCACCTCGCCCTCATCGCTGATCAGGATGTTCTCGGGCTTGATGTCTCGATGTACCAGACCGGCATGGTGAGCTACGGCAAGACCCCCGAGCACGGGGCGCAGCACTGCGGCGACGGCATGCGGTGGCATCGGGCCGCGCTCGCGGAGCAACTCTGCTAGCGTCCCGCCTTCGATCAGCTCCATCACCAAAAATGGCGGATCGCCGCCCGGACTTCCAATGCCCTGGTCATATACGGTGACCAGCCCGGGGTCTTTCAGCCGAGCTACGGCGCGCGCTTCGCGCTGAAAACGGGTCAGGAAGTGTTCATCGCCGGCATAACGAGTATCCATGACCTTGACCGCGACCGGACGGTCCAGTCGCAGATCCAGTCCGCGGTAGACCCCGGACACGCCGCCGGTTGCGACTAGCTCGTCCACCCGGTAACGACCGTCCAGCACGGACCCGGTTAGCGGGTCTGAGTGCTGGTGGGTCTCCATCGAACACATGTTACGAGCCGTGGCCCAAAGGTTATTGGCCGCAACGTGGACCTAGAGCGATGTGCACCTGGAGCGATGTGGACCTGGAGCGACGTGGACCTGGAGCGATGTGGACCTAGACTTGGCGTGGTGAGCAGCATTCCAACTGCCGATGACGTGTTGGATCCCGACGAGGCCGTCTATGACCTTCCGACAGTGGCAGCTCTGTTGGGTATTCCTGTCTCTAAAGTGCAGCAGCAGCTAAGAGACCGACACCTGGTCGGTGTCCGTCGCGCGGGATCCGTCGTGGTACCCGAGGCGTTCTTCGACGACACCGGACACGTGGTCAAGAGCCTGGCCGGATTACTGGTAGTGCTGCACGACGGGGGCTACGGCGAAACCGAGATCATCCGGTGGCTCTTCACCCCGGACCCGTCGCTCACGGTCACCCGTGATGGCTCCAACGAGCGGCAGGCTAACGCGCGCCCGGTCGATGCGCTGCACTCCCATCAGGCCCGTGAGGTGGTGCGTCGCGCCCAGGCGATGGGTTATTGACGCTGGCAGCAGCGGGC
The DNA here is from genome assembly GCA_049608285.1 of Mycobacterium sp. Taxonomy (GTDB): domain Bacteria; phylum Actinomycetota; class Actinomycetes; order Mycobacteriales; family Mycobacteriaceae; genus Mycobacterium. The sequence continues at coordinate 1,713 of JBMYXJ010000550.1, forward strand.
TCGGTCGCCGGGTCGGCTTTGGCGAGCCAATGCCATGCCGCCGCGGCGCACGCGAACGCCAGTAGTACGTGCGCCCACGAGTACATCCCGTGCGCGCCGTCGGGTTTCCATATCACCGTGATCCACGTTGACAGGCCGGCGATGAGCGCGATCGCCTGCTGCGATTGCGCGAGGGCGGCCATGACGGCTAGCGGCCAGGTGTAATACCAGGGAAGCGCCGCGGGGACGAAGAGAACCACGACAACCATCAGCAGGGCGATACCCTGCAACGCATCCCTGTCGGTGCGGCGGAACCGCCACCACAGCAACGGCGCTGAGATCGCGATGATCGCGATTCCGATGATGCGGGTGGTCTCGAGTACCGCATAGAAATTTACCGGCACGAAAAGGCCGACGACGGTGTTGATCAGGTTCGCCGTCGCGGTAGGCACCGTGAGCCAGTTGATGATCTTGACTGATCCGGCCAGCGCCGTGAGCCAGCCCAGGCCGACACCTGCCACCAGCGACAGGACCGCAAAAACCGCGACGAAGATCAGCAGCGATGCAGCCGCGGCCACTGCGAACGCCCTTGCCGGAGAGTAGCCGCGGCGATCGCGAAGGCTGCGGGCCCATACCCACACCATGAACGGAAGTGCTAGTCCTGCAGTTGCTTTTACCGCCACGCCCGTTGCGATCACAGCGACACCCGATATGTGGTGGCCGCCGAATGACAGTGCAATTCCTGCCATCATCAGCCCAACCATGAGCATCTCGTTGTGTACGCCACCCATCAGGTGGATGATCACCAGCGGGTTCAGCACGCAGATCCACAGTGCTGCTGATCCGCTGGCGCCGACGTGTCGGGCGACCTTCGGCGCCGCCCAGATCAGTAGAGCCAAGCCAGGCAGCATGCACAACCGCAGCAGCATC
>JBMYXJ010000551.1:0-2617 GCA_049608285.1 Mycobacterium sp.
CGCCGACACCGAGGCCGACGAACTCGTCGTCACCGACACCATGCGGGAACGTAAGCAGGTGATGGAAGACCGTGCCGATGCGTTTATCGCGCTGCCGGGTGGGATCGGGACGCTCGAGGAATTCTTCGAAGCCTGGAGTGCGGGATATTTGGGTATGCACGCCAAGCCGGTCGTGATGCTCGACCCGTTCGGCCACTACAGGGGGTTGCTGGACTGGCTGCGCGGGCTGGTCGAAAGTGGTTACGTTGCCGAAAGTGCGTTGCGGCGACTGATCGTCGTCGGCGACGTCGATGCCGCGCTGGCCGCATGCGCACCGGTCGGCTGACCGATGCCGCCCGCAACTAGTGTGGCCCAAGAGCGAGATGTCGGAGGGATCGTTCCATGACCGAAGAGCTCATGCGGGTGGGGATGCCACCCAATCCAGTGGTAGAGGGAGGGCCGAGATGACGGAGAAGTCCGGAACCCGCGCCAGTGTTGGGTTGCTAGATATCGCCGGCCAGATGCCCGGTCTGATCAGGGATGCACCGACGATACTGCGCGGCTTTGCCACTGGCTTCCTCGCTCGCCCGTCGGCCAAGACTTCTATCGGCAAGGTTTTCCAGGAACGTGCCGCCCGCTATGCAGACAAGCCGTTCCTGAAGTTCGAGGACCGCGAGATCACCTACGGTGAGGCCAACGAGACCGTCAACCGCTATGCCGCCGTGCTGGCCGCCAGGGGGGTTGGGCCCGGCGACGTAGTCGGCATAATGCTGCGCAATTCGCCCGAACCCGTCCTTCTCATGTTGGCTGCGGTGAAGTGCGGTGCGATCTCGGGAATGCTGAATTACAACCAACGCGACGAGACGCTCAAGCACAGCCTCGGACTGCTGTCAGCCTCGGTCGTCGTCGCCGACACCGAATTCGTGGGGGCTATCACCGAGTGCGGCGCCGACACCGACGGGCTGATGACCCTCGACGAGCTCACGCGGCTTGCAGCGACCGCACCAACCACGAATCCGGCGACCAGTGCGGCCGTACTGGCTAAGCACAAGGCGTTCTACATATTCACCTCCGGCACCACGGGGATGCCCAAGGCCAGCGTGATGACTCACTACCGATGGCTGCGAGCACTGGCCGGGTTTGGCGGTCTGGGCATGCGCCTGAACAGCAGTGACACGCTCTATTGCTGTCTTCCGCTCTACCACAACAACGCTTTGACGGTGGCGTTGTCCTCGGTGCTGAACTCTGGCGCCACGCTGGCGCTGGGCAAGTCGTTCTCGGCGTCGAGATTCTGGGATGACGTCATCCGCTACGACGCCACCGCGTTCGTCTACATCGGCGAGGTCTGCACCTACCTGCTCAGCCAGCCCACCAAGGACACCGACCGCCAACACCGGGTACGCGTTATCGCCGGAAACGGTCTGCGTCCGGCCATCTGGGATGAATTCACCAACCGATTCGGCATCGATCGGGTCTGCGAATTCTATGCCGCCAGCGAGGGCAACACTGCATTCGTCAACGTGCTCAATGTCGACAAGACCACCGGTATCTGCCCAACCCCGGTGGCGTTCGTGGAGTACAACGAGTCCGGCGAGCCGGTGCGCGACAAGAATGGCCGGGTCCGCAAGGTCAAGAACGGGGAGCCCGGTCTGCTGCTGTCCAAGGTCAGTAGCTTCCAGCCGTTCGACGGCTACACCGATAAGAAGGCCTCGGAGAAGAAGTTGGTGCGCGATGCCTTCAAAGAGGGCGACGTGTGGTTCAACACCGGGGACTTGATGCGCTCGCAGGGCTTTGGGCACGCGGCGTTCACCGACCGGCTCGGCGACACCTTCAGATGGAAGGGCGAAAACGTGGCCACCACGGAGGTCGAGGCGGCTGTGTCCAGAGATCCACAAGTCCAGGAGTGCACGGTGTACGGCGTCGAGGTTCCCGGCACCGGCGGCAGGGCGGGCATGGTGGCGATCCAGCTCAAGGATGGCGAGGAGTTCGAGGGCAAGGCCCTGGCCAACGCTGCGTACGACAAGCTGCCCGCATACGCGATCCCGCTGTTCGTGCGGGTGGTCGAGGAACTTGCGCACACGTCGACGATGAAGAGTCAGAAGGGCGACCTGCGCAAACAGGGTTACGGCGGGGGCGAGGTCAAGGTCGAGGATCCGATCTACGTGCTGTCGGGTAAGGGTGAGGGCTACGTGCCGTTCTATGCCGAGTACCCCGATGATGTAGCGGCCGGTAAGAAGCCCAGGTAGCGATTTCGGCGTGAATACCTGCGCTGAGCGGTGTGTTCTGTTTCAGGACATCGCTGACACTTGTATGTCTCGGGACATCGCTGACACCTGAGTAGGGCTTGAACCAGCATGGTTTATGGCCCAGAAGGTGACGGCGATGGACATTCGTATGGCTGCGGCGTTGGTTGGTCAGGTGCAGAACGTTTCGGCGTTCTGCCGTGAGAAGAAGATCAGTCGGGAAACGTTCTACAAGTTTCGGTCCCGGTTCGCCGAGGAGGGGCTCGACGGACTGCAGGAACGGTCGCGGCGTCCGTTGTGCTCGCCGGGCCAGACGCCGGCTGAGGTTGAGCAGTTGGTGCTGCGCCGGCGCGAGCAACTACTTGAGCAGGGCCTCGATCATGGGCCGCAGTCGA
>JBMYXJ010000552.1:0-2609 GCA_049608285.1 Mycobacterium sp.
CCACTGCGCCAAGCGGGTGTATTCGATGGCCACAGTGGCGTCGATCTGGTCGCGGAACACTACGGTCACGTAACTCGGATCGATATGCCGGCTGGCCGCATCGCGGGCTACCGCCTCAAGGACTTCTCGCTCGCGGTCGGGATCCTCGATGAGTCCGCCTTTCTGGAGCTTGTATGCCCCCACGGGTTCGGCAACCTGTAGCCGCTGCGCGGCGGCGTCCACCAATGCCACAAGCGGGCTCTCGGGTTGCGCGAACGCGGAGGGGGCAACCGCAACCCCCGTGCCGAAAGCAACCCCAGCGGCAGCGGTACAGATCAAGAAGGCGAACATCTCAAGAAGTTAATCAACCGGACGCCGGGATGGAATCGGTGACCTTTCGCAGTGACTTGCCGTATCGATCCACCCTCCTTCATCGGCCATAGGCGACGACGACAGCGACGAAATTAGCCGGTATCACCGCGACCACAAGCGCGGCGCGCACACCGACCTCCCCGAAGGCACCTCACAGCGGTTCGCCCGGCGTTCAGATGATGTCAGCATTTCCGCCGGCGGTGTTCAACCGATTTATACCTGGACATCGCTATGCAATCTCAACCGCTGTTCGTTAGTGTGAAATTGGACACTCTGTCGAGCTACCAGCTGTCCGGTACAGAAAGATAAGGCACATCCGGTGACTATTAGCGAGTCAGTCTCGACGGTCATGGCAGGGGCGGATGGAGTCCGTTCATGGCAGGAGGGCCTCTACAAGGACCTCCATCAGCATCCCGAACTGTCCCATCAGGAGCACCGCACGGCGGCGGCCGTTGCTGACCGGCTGGCTACGGCCGGTTTCGACGTCACGACAGGCGTCGGCGGTACCGGCGTGGTCGGCGTCCTAGAGAATGGCGACGGGCCGACGGCACTGCTGCGCGCCGACATGGACGCGCTGCCCGTACGTGAGAGCACCGGGTTGCCCTATGCCAGTGAGGTTTTGGCCAAACCTGTGGTCGGTGGCACTCCGGTACCGGTGGCTCACGCCTGCGGACATGACATGCACACCGCCTGCCTGCTCGGAGCAGCGCACCTGCTGGCTGCCGGGGCGCGGCAGTGGAACGGAACGCTCGCCGTCGCCTTTCAGCCCGCCGAGGAGACGGTTGACGGTGCGCAAGCCATGGTGGCAGACGGACTCGCGGAATTGATCCCTCCGGTCGACATCGTTCTCGGCCAACATGTTGCACCACTGCCGGCGGGTTGCGTTGCAACGATCCCCGGCCCTGCGTTGGCCGCAGCCGACAGCGTGGGTGTCACGGTGTACGGCCGGGGCGGGCATGCCTCAATGCCGCACGCCACCGTTGATCCGGTGGTTCTTGCCGCAGCGATCGTGTTACGGCTGCAGACAATCATCGCTCGCGAGATCGAGCCGGGAGATCCCGCGGTGCTGACGGTGGGAAAGATCTCGGCGGGCACAAAAGCAAACGTCATTGCCGACAGGGCCGAGTTGCAGATCAACGTCCGGAGCTACAGCGAATCAGCCCGCACGGCGATACTAGAGGCAATACGCCGGATCGTCACCGCCGAATGCGCGGCATCCAATTCCCCCCGTGAGCCGGATTTCGATCACTACGACCAGGCTCCCCTGACTGATAACGACCCTGCCGCTACAGCGAGGGTCACCGAAGCCTTCAACGCCGTCTTCGGCGACCGGATGGTTGTCCCTCCGCGTATTCTGGGCAGCGAAGACTTCAGCGACATAGCGCGAGGGGTGCAAGCTCCTTACACGTACTGGCTCTTCGGTGGCATCGATCCAGCTACCTACCGCAAAGCTGAAGCGGAAGGCCGTATTTCGAGCGACATCCCGGTCAACCACTCCCCACTTTTCGCCCCGGTGATACAGCCGACCGTTGACACCGGCACCACGGCGTTGGTCGCCGCAACGTTGGCCTGGCTGGCCAACCGGTAGGTGCGCGAATCCCGCTCGACGGGCCGCGGCCTCGGAAGGACCTTCACGAATGGATGACGAATTCACTCCTTGGCCCTGACCTGGCCACTCGTCGTCTCTACGTCCGACGGGCGGCAGCCGAGGTCGAAGGACACATCGTCATCGGGCCGCCAAGGACCCACGCGGGCGTCCGGACCGTCCCACTCCCCCAAGTGGTGGTCGAGATCGTTCAACGACGCATCAAGGGCCGGGATCCGGACGAGCCCGCCCTCGGATCACCCAAGGGAACGATGTTGCGCTCCAACAACCGGCGTAGGCACACACATTGGAAGGAAGCCCTCATTAAGACCCGCCTGGCGCCGCTGAGGATTCATGAATTACGCCACACCTACGCCAACCTGGCCCGAAAACCCGGCGCCGATCTGCGCTCCGTGCAGAAGACCGTGGGCCACTCGACGCCGACGGTCACCGCCAACATCTACAGCGACCTCTACGCCGACGAGCTGGACCAGCTCGCAATCAACAGGTAATACAGTGTGGCCAGGGCCGGGATCGAACCGGCGACCTTCCGCTTTTCAGGCGGACGCTCGTACCAACTGAGCTACCTGGCCGGACGGCACCGACGACTTCTTGAATCGAAGTGCCACGCCGCTACGGCGACCCTGACGGGACTCGAACCCGCGACCTCCGC
>JBMYXJ010000553.1:0-2609 GCA_049608285.1 Mycobacterium sp.
CGGAGAGATCGTTCTTATTGACAGCAGGGGCGACTACTACCCGCTCGAGTGGGTGAGCGTGGTGCAGGGCGGGTGGGGCTACGACCACGAGGGCGTCGCGAAGCTGCCGCGACCCTTCAAGTACGACAGCTCTGGGAACCCGGTGATCCGTGGCGACATCGTCCTGATCCAGTTCCTCAATGGCAATCCTCGCCTTCCCGTCATCATGGGTGGTGTTCGGCGCATCGACACCCAGAACACGACTCTGCCAGCTCGTCACGACAAGGATGGCGCCGACGCCAACCGGCTCGCACTCCGCCTCGCTCCGCTGGATGACGCTGGCGAGGAGGCTGGCGAGGTGCTGGTAGAGCTTGGAGCCGATGGGGTGGGTTCTGTAGCGGCTACGGTCAGCGACACCGTCACCGCCGCTGTGGGGTCCACGGTAGACGTCGAGGTGGGTGACGGCACCACCCTGGACGTCCACATCGACGAGTCCGTCATGACCGTGGGGCGGAGCGACGGCACCGCGCGGCCCCTGGTGCAGGCAGAGGAGTACCTCGACGACGAGGCCGATGCGATCCAGGACATTTTCCTTATGCTCGCTGGGCTCGGGCTTCCACCAACGAAAGCGGCGCTGTTCACCGCCAAGATCCAGCTGTACCGGGCCACAACTGCGCTCAACGGCGGCACCTATTTCACCGATCGACTCAAGGCGGACTGAATGGCCCTCACGGTCAGCGACTTCGTAGCCGAACTTGTGAAGCGATTTCGGGCCATTGTGGGTGACCCCTTCGACGAGGAGCTAAGCAGCGGCGAGCCGGTGTCAGAATTCATCGAGACCGGTATCGGCCAGTCCTTTGGCCAGACGCTTGAGGTGTGGATCAATGGCGGGCTGTCGCAGGATGGAGTGACTACACTCCCGGGCCTTCCAAGCATGCCGGAAGGTGCAGCCAAGGGCGACCTGGCCGTCTATGACGGCAGCGACTGGCAGGTGCTGCCGGTGGGAACCGACGGCTACGGCCTCACCGCAAACAGCGGCGCGTCGCTAGGCGTGGATTGGCAGGCAGGCTCCGGCGGTGGCGAAGCCAACACCGCTAGTAATGTCGGCGGGGGCGTGGAGGTCTTCAAACAGAAATCGAGCGTAGATCTTGAGCTCAGAACGCTCACGCCCGGGATCGGCATCACTCTCACTGAGAACGCCGACACAGTGGAAATCGCCGGCGGCAACTACACCGACAAAACCTATTCGCAGGTGGCCGCCTTATCCCCGGTGGTGGGCGAGGCGGCTTGGCCCACTGACGCATCGGGCTACACAGCGGTGTGCCGGACAGCGGGCACATGGTCGTGGCTCTATCGGGGTCAGCCAGTTGTGCCGCCACCCACTACCGGATGGTCATGGGTGAACCAGGGGAGCGCCACGGTATCGACGATAGCCGCTAAGCTGGTGCTCGAAACGCCACCGAGCGCCAGTCTCGCACAACGGATCAGAGTTAGGACCATGCCGGTTGGCGCGTGGGTGGTTTCCGTAAATCTGGAGAGCATTTCCGGCTACCAACGCACCGGCGGGCTCATCCTGAGGGACAGTTCGAGCGGGCGGATTATTCGTTTCGGTGTCAGTCAAGCCCAATCTGGGACCGTGATAGATCAGCAAGGTCGCACAGGCGTCCTCTACGACAATGGACCCACATCGAACTCATCGGTGCCTAGTCAGTTCAGGGCCCCACACCCCGATTTCAAATGGTTTCAGATCGAGGACGACACGACCGACTTTATTTTCAGGGCCTCACACGATGGTGAGACGTGGGTTGAGATTGCTACACATGGCCGAACGGCGTGGCTCGCTTCACCCGACGAGGTGGGCATTCATGTCGCATCCACAACCGTAGATGGCGTATTGATCGTACGCTCTTGGCGAGAGGCATAGGATGACCGCAGCAGTAAACCAAGGCTCACAACTCAACCTCTATGTGTTCGAGCTTGGCTACCGGACCACGGACCCCGAGACCGGGCTGACGGTCACCACGACGGCCGCAGTGCACCCGCTGGTCACCGCACCCACCCATGTCAGCGGTGCCGACCAGAGCCGGGCGATGGTCCAGGAAGTGGCCGACGACAGCCATGTCATCCATGGTGGTCGGGCTAACCGCATGATCACCCTTGCAGGCACATTCGGTGTAGAGAACCGGGGCATGGGCGTGTATGTAGGCACTGGACCCGTCCGAGCCAAGCGATTCTACAACGAGATCGTTCGCCTCGGCGAGGCCTTGAGCAAGGACCAGGTGAGTCGAGCAGTCGATATTCTCACGGGTTCGCCGGGCATCAGCCAGACCATGGCCGGGTTCGATCCCGACCGGTCCGTGCCATTCATCAACTATTATGATTTTTGGGATGGCCAGTATTTCGAGTGCGTCATCCGCAACTACAAGTGGGACCGCAACCGTGCGTCAGCGACTGGACGATCGGACTACACGCTACTGGTGCACGAGGTGGGCCCGATCGCCCAGACCGGGATCAACCAGACGCTGATCCAGCCGCTGCTCAACGGCCTCACGCTGTGGCAGAGCATCAACGGAGTGCTGGAGTCCTACACACTCGAGGGCGTAGGGCTGGCCGTCGCCCCGGTTGTGAAC
>JBMYXJ010000554.1:0-2603 GCA_049608285.1 Mycobacterium sp.
GTACTACAAACGGGCCTACACCGACGCCGCGCTGCTGGGCACAGCAGAACAACACCGGGCTCGGGTGGCCGAGCTGGTGCTAGAGATCCCCACCAAGGACCCGCCGCGCGTTGCCACCGGGGCTCCGAGCTGATTCGGCACCTGTAGAGAACCCACTGGTGCTGCCCTTCCGCGTTACGACCGCACCTCCGCGCTGGCCGCTGGCTTAGACTGCGGACCGATGGAGGACGACCGCTCCCCGAAGTTCGTCGGCCACGGTGCCGCGCACTCCGTCGACACCGCAGACAACGCCCCCCAGCCCGTCGCCACCGGCGACCACGCGGCGCACTCCGTCGACACCGCAGACAACGCCCCGCAGCCCACCGACGCCGCCGATCGCGCCGTGTGGTTCGTCGGCGCCGGCCCCGGTGCCGCGGATCTGCTCACGGTTCGGGCTGCCCGGACGCTCGGCGATGCCGAGACCGTGCTGTATCCCGGAAGCTACCTCGACGCAGATGTCCTGGCTAACTGCTCACCGGACGCGGAGCTGATCGATACCGAAGATCTCGACCTGGACGCTATCGTCGGGCAACTGATCGACGGATACCAGGCCGGTCGGCGGGTAGTGCGGCTGGTGTCGGGAGATCCGTCGGTGTATTCAGCGGTCTCGGAGCAGACCCGCCGCCTCGATGCCGCCGGAGTGCCGTGGTCGGTGATACCGGGTGTGCCGGCCTACGCCGCCGCAGCAGCGCGCGTCGGCCGTGAATTGACCGTTCCGCTAGTCGCCCAGTCAGTGGTGTTGACCCGCACCCAACGACGCTCGACCGCGATGCCTGATACGGAATCGCTGAAGACATTCGCCGCGACCCGCGCGACACTTGTGCTGCACCTAGCCATCACTCGTACTCGCGAGCTTATGGCTGAACTGGCGCCCGAATACGGACCGGACTGCCCGGTGGTCGTGGTGTACCGGGCTTCCCAACCACAGGAGCAAGTCCTGCGTGGCACAGTGGCCGACATCGCCGATGCAGTCGAGACAGCCGGGCTGCGCCAGGCGGCGGTGATTCTGGTGGGCAAGGCGCTCACCGATCGGCCGGACCCGGACGCCGGGCAAAGCCACCTCTACGATCCGGCGCGCGACCGTTCCACGAAGAGCACCGAGGGATTGCGATGAGTTCCTGGCCGAAGAGATCGACGTTCTGCAGAAGAAGTTCAAGAGCAGCCCTGCACAACGTCGATGTCTACCTGCGCCGGGTGGGGAGCGGGCGATGAGGGCCACCGAATCGCCTGCTGGTAGCGCGCTCTACGACGTCATCAACCGTCGCCGCGATACCCGGACCGAGTTCACCGGCAAGCAGATCCCCCTAGAGGTGCTCGAACGGATACTGCTGGCCGCACACGCCGCCCCATCAGTTGGAATGTCTCAGCCGTGGGACTTTGTTCTGGTGCGCTCACCCGACACTCTGCGGGCCTTTCGCGACCATGTGGCAGACGAGCGCGAGGTGTTCGCCGCCACCCTCACGGGTGAGCGTGCCGATACTTTTTCGCGAATCAAGATCGAGGGTATCTGCGAATCCGGGCTGGGCATCGTGGTTGGTTACGACCCAACCCGGGGCGGGCCGCGGGTCCTGGGTCGACATGCCATCCCAGATGCGGGGCTGTACTCGGTGGTCTGCGCGATCCAGAACCTTTGGCTGGCAGCAACTGTCGAGGGCCTCGGGGTTGGCTGGGTGTCCTTCTACCGGGAAGACTTTCTCGGTGACTTGGTAGCGATGCCCCCGCATGTTCGCCCGGTCGCGTGGCTCTGCGTCGGCCCCGTCGTCGACCTTCCCGAGATCCCCGACCTTGAACGCCACGGCTGGCGCAGCCGCTCCTCGCTGGCCACTGTGTTGCATGAGGAGCGCTACGGTCAGCACTGATCGTCAGATCCTGAGGACCCGGCCCGCGATCACCAGATGCACTTCGTCGCACACGGCTGCGACACGCTGGTTGACGATGCCGAGCTGATCGCGGAAGAGCATTCCGGATCGGTGCGCAGGAACCACACCCAGGCCGACCTCATTGGTCACCACGACCGCGTCGGGCATCGCATTGAGGGCGCCGCACAGGGCGTCGATCTGCTCGGTCACTGCATCGTGCACTTCCGAGTAGGCCATCTCCCACAGCTGCCTGTCGTCCATCATGGCTGCCAACCAGGTGCCTAAGCAGTCGAGGAGCACCGCGCCGCCTGCCTCGGCCAGCGCAGTTGCCACGTCCGCGGTCTCCACCGTCGTCCATTTCGCCGGCCGGTCGGCACGATGTCGCGCGACCCGCGCATCCCAGTCTGGATCACTGCCGTCGGTGGGCCGGCCGGGCGCAATGTAGGTCACGGCGTCGGCTCCGGTCAGAAGCCCCTCCGCGTGCCACGACTTGCCGGACCGGGCGCCACCGGTGACTAGGATCCTCACCCCGACATCGTAGTGAGGGACCGCACCCAGTCCATCGCCTCACCGACCGTGTGAACCGTTGGCACGTCGGATACCCGGGCAGGGCGACGCACGATCACGGTCGGGACGCCGACATACATGCCGTTCAGACCCAGGGCGCCATCAACATAGGCCGCGCAGGGCAGAACGCGCTTCTGG
>JBMYXJ010000555.1:0-2600 GCA_049608285.1 Mycobacterium sp.
AACTCCTACCGGCATCGGTACTTACCGGGTTGAAGGCACCTTCTTCAACCGACAGAACACCCGACGTGTGAATCGGCCCAAGAACGTGGCGGGCCCATGCGCCGCCCAGCTGATGCACGAGACCGCGCCCATCACCTCCTCTAGGTTCTCGCCGAACGTAACGGAATCTCACGAGTGATGGCCGAGCGATGGCGGAACCGCCAATAGCGTTGAGTTACAGACGTTTAAGCGCTCCTGCGGTCGCTACGCGCTAATTCGGTAGCGTGATGAGCGCTAGAAGTTTTTGGGCGTGACGCTCAGTGTGTGGTTGAGGTGATCAAGGAGCGTTTGCGCTCTGGCTACCGACGGTGAGACGGTCCCGTTTTCGTAGGCATAGATCAGCGACCGGGAGGTGGCGGCCAGCCGGGCGAGTTCGGCGATTGACATGCCCGCTGAGCGTCGGGCGTGACGAAGCTGCTCGCCGAAGGAATACGTGGAGTTCATCGGTGATGTGGACACGAACCGGCCTGATTCTGGCAGTAACCACCGCGACTGGTGCGGGCGCCGCAGATCCCGCCGTGGACAGTCGTCGGCGCCCGCCCACCAGCCTTGATGTGGCCGAGTTTCGACTCCGCGGCAGTGCGACGGCGGCCAGGTTTGAGCAGTTGCCGCAACCACGGCTCTCTGCGCTGGGGAAACAGCTCCTGGATGAAGAACTGCGAGCGCCTTCCCCCCATGACCGATTCGGTGATCGCCAGCACCTCGTCGGCAGTCGACGCGTTGCATAGCCCTGCGAGGAAGACGATGTCGTCACGATCGCGATCGACCCGCGAGGCGAACACCTTCAGCGCCAGCAAGTAACGCGGAGAAGGGACACTGACCCGCAGGCCCGGGACCGACATCACCTCACGAATGTCAGGGTCCGGCCCGGGGAGCATGCCCTTGACCGCGTCGTTGAGCCAAGTATCGGGAAGGCCGTGCCGTGCGGCCAACCGGCGAGCCGCAGCATAAATCTCGGTCTTGGGTTCGAAGACCGCGTCGATGTCGACCGTCGTGCGCCGGGTGCTGTAAGCCAGCGCCATGGCGGCGCCGCCGACGATGAACACTTCACCGCGAATCCCCTTCGCAGCAAGATCGCCGCCCAGTTCCCCGAGGAGGGCTTCCAGCTCGTTTCGCCCGAAGAACTGCGCCGTCATACCGACTCGAGCGAATGCTCTTCGACCAGCACGCCACGGTTCACGAAAGCCAGCGGACTATGGACTAGGGCGTGCGCGAACAATCCCGATGGGCCGGGATACCACATCTGGTCGAGCACCCGTTCAGGCTCATTGGTCCACGCCGGAATCGCCGAATGCCGCGTCATCGCGCAGTGCGCCGTCGCCGCGGCCGTGAGCGCGTCAATCGTCCTATTCCCCGTGAGGGCCGGAGCATCGTCCAAGTCGACCGCGCGCGTAAGCCAGTCGGCTACGAATCGGACGTATTCCTCTTCGCGAACTCCGCGCAAGGTGCGTACCAACATGGACGGGTTGGACACCGGACAACTGTATCAGATCTAGTACGCTTTAGCTCTGCGGTTCGCCCACGCAGCCGGGAGTCCCCTCCGCGTTTCGCCGACCTAGCGCACGACGGAAACTCCTACCGGCATCGGTACTTACCGGGTTGAAGGCACCTTCTTCAACCGACAGGACACCCGATGTGTAAATCGGCGCAAGAACGCGGTGGGCCCAGGCGCTGCTCAGCTGATGCACGAGACCGCGCCCATCAATCGCGCGCCCGTGTCGAGCAGTTGCTGCTCGAACATCGGGACCACGTTGTTCGCCTCGGCCGGTGTGCTCTCGGTCGTGGCCGGACTGGCTGCGCAGACGTCGTTGGGGGCGGTGTTCGCCGGGTTGCAGATCGCTTTCTCCGGCGCGATCCGGGTGGGCGATGTCGTCGTACTGGAAGACGAGTGGGGTCATATTGAAGAGATCACTCTGACCTACGTCGTCGTTCGGATCTGGGATCAGTGGCGGTTGGTCCTGCCAAGCACCTACTTCACCACCCAACCGTTCGAGAACTGGACCCGCAACGCGACGGAGATCATGGGAACGGTCGAGTTCGACGTGGACTTCACGGTGCCGTTGCACGAGATGCGCGCCGAACTGGACCGGCTACTTGGCGAGAGTGAATTGTGGGACGGTCGCCGCGGCGTGGTGCAGGTGACCGATGCGGTCGGCGGCTGTGCGCGGGTACGAATGCTGGTCAGCGCCCCTGATTCCGGTGCCTTGTTCGACCTGCGGTGCGCGGTCCGGGAAGGCATGCTCGACTGGCTGCAACGCACCTAGAGTGCGCTCCCCAGGTACCGAGTCGGGTCGGCGGATGAGACGCTCGAACGGCGAGGTCGGGCCCTTGATCACGGCGAGACCAGCCGCGTGGGTTCGACAGTATTCTCCGGCAGTCCCGAAGCCGAGGCCCGCGCCCAACTATTCGGCGCGCTCGACAATAACGGCGTTGGGGATAACCGCCACCTTGAACGTGCAACGCCCAACTGAAGGAGCCCACCGGGTTTAGGTGATCTTGTCGTCCAACCCGGCGGTGGAGTCAGCGAAAGCCAACCAGGGTGTTCAGGGAGTGCTCTGTCG
>JBMYXJ010000556.1:0-2591 GCA_049608285.1 Mycobacterium sp.
CGCGACGCCAAGGCATCGAATACGTCGAGATGCCACATGGGAGAGGCACACTGCGCCCGCGGCCCCGGCTACCCGCCCAAGATCGAACTCACGATCGGCACATCGACCGGCAACTTTCCGTCGCCCAGCGAGGACACCACACCGGGGCAGTACATCGAGATGGCAAGACCGGTGAACATGGTGGCGGGGCCCAGCGACTTCCCGGTGGCGTCAGCCACTTTCGCGGCGGCGTCGGCGGTGGCCTGCCCCCGCTCGGCCATCACCGGGCAGACGGACTGAGCGATTGCATCCGCCGTCCTCCCAGGATCGATTCCCACCAAGTCGGAGTCCGCTTGCGCCGACAGAAGGTCAAGGCCACTCGGCCCCGCAGGCGCCGACAGCAGGTCAAGGCCAGTCGGCTCTGCATGGACCGGCGCCGCCAGCGACATAGCGGTGACGATCACAGCCGCAGACGCAGCGAGCGACGCGCGGGCCGCACGACATCGAGATCTCATCACTCTCTAATTCTATGTGCACAATGACCCCGTTTCCCGGATCGCAGGTCGGATCTAGATCACATCTACTGGATTTCCCTGGAACCACAAAGGGCGCTCATCGTCGCAGGTAGCAGAGGTTTTCATGTCCCGCCTCAGGTTAATTGGCGACTGCAATACGATGACAGCTATGGGCTATTACCCCTACCCCCATCCCGGTTACGGTCCGCTGCCGGCGCAGCCACAGCGTTCGGCTTCAGACCTCGGCGGGTCGATCACGATGATCGTGCTCACGGTGCTCTCGTGGGGGTTCGCCGCATTCTTCGGGCTGTTCCTGCTGGCGTTTCTGGACCACTGCCCACCGGCGACGTGCAGCGCCGACGGCGCGATGCTGGCGATCGGTTCGGCCTTGCTGGTGGCCGCAGGTTTCGCGGTCATAGGTGGGACAATCACGGTGGTCCGACTGGTGCGACGAAAGACGGCCTGGCCGATCGCGTTGGGGACGCTGCTACTGTGCCTGGCTGCCTACCTCTGCGGCATCGTCGGCTATTTCGTCTCGGTGGGGGCGTCCTAGTGGCCGCCAGTTCCACTGACAAACCCGCGATACTCCGAACTCTGCCAGGTCCATGGCGGTAACCGCGGACTATTTCGAGACCGACAGTCGGGGCTGCGCATAGTGTTGATCGGCTCAACCGCAGGCCTTGGCTTCACCGGTAACGCCGCATATTCGATTCCCGCATATTCCCCCGGGGCACCCGTGGTGGGACGAGGAGTGAACCGAGGGGAGATCTGGACCGTAGCGGGGGGTGCCAAGACGAAACCCATTGGACACCAGGGCAATGTGGCGTATTTTACTTGACATAATGTGGCTTATCGGCATCAAGGACAGAAGGGGTTCGACAGGGCGAAAGGGCTCGCGCCCTCGTATCCGATGATCATCCTGTCCGATCCGCTACTTCTTGACAGTGATCCGCGACTACCGGACAGCGATCCGGATCCGACCGATTTTCCACGACCATCTGAGAGTGTGCGTTGCCCCGCAGCTCCCGGTCCCGCGGCGTGAGCCAGAAGTCGCTGCGATGACCGCTTTCAGCGTTCGAGTCCGCCACTAGTTGAAAGTGTCCTCTTCATATTGTCCGCGATCATCTGAGAGTGCCGGACGATTCCGCCCCGACCGCGTACAGCAAGCAGGCTATCTATTCGTCACAGTGACGTATCTAATGACTGAGGGCCCCGGGTTGTCCTTTGCGCGGGTCCACGGGTCGCTTGTGCCAATTCGTTGGATATGTGTGGGTGGCCATTCTTATGTCACACGCGGTTCGCGTGGCTGCTCTGATTTGCTCTGGGCCACTCGTACCATGAAGTCCACGTCCCCGTCCTAAGTCGATGCAGATACGGTGCTCAGATGCCTTCTGTACGTGCCCGATTCACACCACTGATGCTCACCGTCCTGGCAGCATCGGCGGTGCTTGCCTCCTGCGCGCAGACCCCAGTGCCCGCGTCGTCATCAGGTGCCCCGCCACCGCAACCAACCACGATAGCCATTCGTCCCGCCGTCGAGGAGGCCGTACGCCCCGGTATCGAGGTCTTCCTCGCCAATCTGCCGCCGACGCTGCGGGGCAAGCGGGTTGGCCTCATCACCAATCAGACGGGGGTCGACCGGTCGCGCACCTCGGACATCGATCTGATCGCGCAACACGACGACCTGCAACTCGTGGCACTGCTGGCGCCGGAGCATGGTATTCGCGGCACCATCGAGGCGGGTGTCAGGGTCGCCGATGACATCGATGAAAAGACCGGCGTGCCGATCTACTCCCTCTACACGGCCTACGATCACAGTCCGACGACCGAGATGTTGAAGGACGTGGACCTCTTGGTCTACGACCTCCAGGAAGTCGGCGGACGCACGTGGACGTACGTTTCGACCATGGCGCTGTCGATGCAAGCCGCGGCGAAGAAGGGGATCCCGTTTGTGGTGCTCGACCGGCCGAATCCGATCGGCGGCGAGATCGTGGAAGGCGCCCTGCTTGACCCGGCGTTTGCGTCATTTATCGGCATGTACCCCATCCCTGCACGGCACGGGATGACGGTCGGTGAACTTGCCACGCTCTTCAACCA
>JBMYXJ010000557.1:0-2591 GCA_049608285.1 Mycobacterium sp.
CGCCGGCAACGACCACGCCCCAGCGAGGCTATTGAGATGACTCAGAAAATCAAGGTCGACTTTGGACTTTGCGAAAGCAACGGAGTCTGTATGGGCATCATCCCCGAGGTGTTCGATCTCGATGAACATGACTACCTGCACATATTGTCCGACGAGGTGACGCCAGAAAACGAGCAGCAGGTCAACGAATCCGTGCGACAGTGCCCACGCCAGGCCATCTCGATCACTGACCGCTGACCAGCTCTGAATGCCACCCCTGGTTATCGGATCAGCTCGACCAGAGTTGCGTTGGCTGTGCCGCCGCCCTCGCACATTGTCTGCAGGCCGTAACGAATTCCGTTGTCGCGCATGTGGTGGATCATCCGAGTCATGAGCACCGCACCCGACGCACCGAGTGGGTGGCCGAGCGCGATCGCACCGCCAAGTGGGTTGAGCTTTCTCTCATCAGCGCCGGTGTCGGCCAGCCAAGCCAGCGGGACAGAGGCGAAGGCTTCGTTGACCTCGAAAACACCCACGTCGGCCAATCGGACGCCAGCCTTGTGTAGGACCTTCTCGGTGGCCGGAATCGGTCCAGTCAACATCAGTCTGGGGTCGGCACCGGTAATCGCGCCGGCGTAGTAGCGCACGAGCGGCGTCACGCCGAGCGTCACCGCATTCTCGGCGGTCATGACCAGCAGAGCCGCAGCACCGTCGGAGATCTGGGAGGAGTTTCCGGCGTGGATCACGCCGTCCTCGGTGAACGCCGGCTTCAGCCCGGAAAGCTTGTCGGGTGTCGTTCCGCGCCGAACCCCCTCGTCGTCGGTAATGACAGCGTCCTCAGTGAACACTGGCACGATCTGCTCCTTGAACGCGCCGCAATCCTGGGCGGCTGCGGCCAGCTCGTGGGACCGCGCCGAGTAC
This sequence comes from Mycobacterium sp., assembly GCA_049608285.1. GTDB lineage: Bacteria > Actinomycetota > Actinomycetes > Mycobacteriales > Mycobacteriaceae > Mycobacterium. Next base: position 901 of record JBMYXJ010000557.1, read on the forward strand.
TGGTCGAGCCGAGTGCGCGACAGGTTCCACTGCTGCGCGATCATCTCCGCCGAGATGCCTTGGTTGAACGAGAAGTCGTCATAGCGGGCAAGGACTTTGGGGCCGTATGGCATCCCGGTTGCGCGCGCAGCGCCCAGCGGTACCCGACTCATCACTTCCACTCCCCCGGCCACCACGACGTCCTGCTGCCCCGACATCACCGCTTGGACGGCGAAATCGAGCGCCTGCTGGCTTGAACCACAGGCCCGGTTCACCGTGGTGCCCGGAACGTGTTCGGGCCAGCCCGCCGCCAATACTGCGTATCGGCCGATGTTGCTCGACTGGTCGCCCACTTGAGACACGCAACCCCACACCACGTCGTCGATGATTTCGGGTGCGACATTGGTGCGTTCGACGAGTTCGTTGAGTACTAGCGCCGACAAGTCGGCTGCGTGCTGGTCGGACAATGCGCCGTTGCGTTTGCCGACAGGAGTGCGCACAGCCCCGACGATGACTACTTCTCGCATTACGTTTGCTCCGATCCGGGAACGGCGCGTCGGCCTGCTCTGAGTATGCACGGCGCGGTGTTGGCCATCAGTAACTACGGGGCAGGCCGAGCACATGCTCGCCAAGGAAATTGAGGATCATCTCCTGGCTGACCGGGGCGATCTTCATCAGCCGCGACTCACGGAAGTATCGCGATACGTGGTATTCCTCGGAGTAGCCCATCCCGCCGTGTAGTTGCAGAGCGCGGTCGGCGGCCTCAAAGCCCGCGTCGGCGCATAGGTACTTTGCCGTGTTCGCTTCCCGCCCACAGGGTTTAGAGTTGTCGTACAGCCAGGTCGCCTTGCGCAACACAAGTTCAGCGGCGTCGAGTCGAGCGAGCGAGTCCGCCAGCGGAAACTGCAACCCCTGGTTCATTCCGATCGGGCGGTCGAAGACGATGCGCTCGCTGCCGTACTTCACCGCTTTGTCGAGCGCGACCCGCCCGATGCCCAACGCCTCCGCGGCGATCAACATTCTTTCGGGGTTGAGTCCGTCGAGGATGTAGCTGAAACCCTTCCCTTCCTCGCCGACCCGATCCTCGATCGGCACGATCAGATCGTCGATGAATAGCTCGTTTGAGCTCACCGCGTTGCGGCCCATCTTCTTGATTGGCCGGATGTCAACGCTGTCGGGTTTCAAGTCGGTCAGGAACAGCGTCATACCGTCGGTCTTTTTGGCCACCTCATCGTGGGGCGTGGTGCGGGTCAGCAGAAGAATTTTCTCGGACTCAAGTGCCTTGGAAATCCACACTTTGCGGCCGTTGATGCGGTAGCTGTCGCCCTCACGCTGGGCGAAGGTGGTGATGCGTGAGGTGTCCAAGCCTGCGCCGGGTTCGGTGACACCGAAGCAAACATGCAGGTCTCCATCGACGATGCGGGGCAGTGTGGCTGCCTTCAGATCGTCGGAACCGTGTTTGATGACTGGCTGCATGCCGAAGATCGACAGGTGAATTGCGCTGGCGCCGTTCATCGCCGCGCCCGAGCGCGAGATCTCCTCCAGCAGCAGCGTCGCTTCGGTGATACCGAGGCCGTGTCCGCCGTACTCCTCCGGGATCGTCATTCCCAGCCATCCGCCCTTGGCGATCGCGTCATAGAACTCACGCGGGAATGCATGTGCGAGGTCGTGATCCATCCAGTACTGGTCGTCGAACTTGCGCGCCAGTTCTG
>JBMYXJ010000558.1:0-2588 GCA_049608285.1 Mycobacterium sp.
CGGCACTGTGTTCGTCTATTCCGGCCAGGGCTCACAGTGGACAGGAATGGGCCGCCAACTGCTGGCCGACGAGCCTGCGTTCGCCGCCGCGATCGCCGATCTAGAACCAGTGTTCGTCGAACAGGTCGGTTTCTCCTTGCAGCGGATTATCGTCGACGGCGAGACGGTCACAGGCATCGACCGCATCCAGCCTGTACTGGTCGGGATGCAGTTAGCGCTCACCGAACTGTGGCGCGCCTACGGCGTTCACCCCGACGCGGTGATCGGCCACTCCATGGGTGAGGTCGCCGCATCAATAGTCAGCGGCGCGCTGTCGGTCGCCGACGGACTGAAAGTGATCGCCACCCGATCCAAGCTGATGTCCCAGCTCTCCGGCCAAGGCGCGATGGCATTGATCGAGCTGGATCCGGACGCCACGACCGAACTCATCGCGGGCTACCCGGACGTCACTCTCGCTGTCTACGCCTCGCCGAGGCAGAACGTCATCGCCGGACCGCCTGAACAGGTGGACGCGATAATCGCCGCCGTCTCCGCGCAGGACCGGCTGGCACGACGGATCGAAGTGGACGTCGCATCGCACCATCCGACGATTGACCCAATCTTGCCCGAACTGAAGGCCTCGCTGAGCAATCTGAGCCCCGCAAGGCCCACCATTCCGATCATCAGCACGACCCGTGGGCCTGGCGGCCCCGAGCCGACGTTCGACGCCGACTATTGGGCGGACAACCTGCGCAACCCGGTCCAGTTCCAGCAGACCGTCGCAGCGGCAGGCGCCGAACTTGGCACCTTCGTCGAGGTAAGCCCGCACCCTCTGCTGACCTACGGCATCAGCGACACGTTAGGAACGACGCATCACCACAGCGTGCCTACGCTGCTGCGCGACACCGACGACGAAACGCTGTCATTCCACACCAACCTCAACAGCACTTACACCACCAAGCCGCCAGTGTCCGAGCACGCACCCGAACCGCATCCGACACTGCCCACAAGCCCGTGGCACCACACCAAGCACTGGGTGTCCACAACGAGGACCGATCGCCGGGGACCGTCGGCACCCCAGCCGGGCACCCTGCTCGGCGACCGCACCGCAGTAGCTACCAGCCCGCCCACTCAAATGTGGCAGACCCGGCTCCTGCGAGAGGCCAAGCCCTACCCCGGGTTTCACCGGATTCAAGGCGTGGAAGTCGTTCCGATGTCAGTGCTGTTGCACACTCTGACGGTCGTCGCCGCGGAGTGCGGCGCGTCGACGCTATCCGATATCCGATTCCTCAACCCGGTCGTCATCGACAAACCACAGGTGATTCAGGTTGTCGCCAATGGAGACAGCATCACCATGGCATCGGCGGCATCGGCGGCCTCGGCGGCCTCGGCGGCCTCGGCGGCCTCGGCCCAAGATGCTGACGCCACACGATGGGTGCCTCAAGCCACCGCGCGGATCTCCGCCGAACCCGACGACGCGAATCCGGACCCACTCGACGATGTCGCCGACGCGGTCGCGACTCAGGAAGGCGTCGCTGTTCAGGAAGTCCACGAGGGCGGCGAATACGACCGGAGCACCGTCGACGCACTGCAGGCCAAATGGGGGATCGAGGGTCAACCGTTCCCCTGGTCAATCACCTCGTTTCGGGCCGTGCCCGATGGCATCCGCGCCGAGGTTCGGTGGCAAGACGCGTCCGCAGTGGCGGCGCTGGACGCTGCCGTCCAGATCGCGCGCCTGGCCGATGTCGCCGACACGCGCCTGCTAGTGCCCGCCAGCTTGGAGAGCATCACTGCGGTAGGTGACCTCACCGACAACTCAGGCTCGGTCACAGTGCGCCGCCGGGAAGATAGCGGCGACGACCTTGTTCTCGACGTCTCGGTCGCAGTACCGGACGACAGCACGCGAGTCAGCATCCGCGGACTGCGGTACGTCGACGTGCAGACAGGTCCGGCGCAGTCGACAACCGTTGCGGCCGCCCCAAAGGAGGTCGCGCATGCGATCACCTGGCAGCCGTGGACCACCGATGCAAAGCCTGCCGCCGGAATCGCACTCGCGGTGCTCGGGTCTACCGACACGGCTGCGTTGTTGCGAAACCGTCTGGCCGACGCAGGCTACGCAGTCGCTGACGAGGCCGACGCGCAGTGTGTGCTCTACGTACCCGACACGGACACGGGCGAAGGCGATCTCGACTGCGCCGTGCGACTTTCCGGCGATGTGGCCGCCATCGTGGGAAGGCTCACCGCCCGAAATCATCGCGAAGAAGCCAGGTTGTGGATCGTCACCGAAGGTGTGCGCGGCGCGGAGTCCACGAAATCGCTGCGACAGAGCTGCCTGTGGGGCATCGCCGGTGTGATCGGCGCGGAGCAACCGCAGGTGTGGGGCGGGCTCGTCGACCTCACGGTCGCCGACGATCTCGATGCCGCCGCCCAGGCGGTGGCCACCGTACTGCCCACCGCGGCCAAAGCGATCCTGTCGCTACGTGAAGGCCAGTTCTTCACTCCCGGTATTGGACCAATCACCGCGGACGTGGTCGGAGAACCTCTGCGGTGCCGACCCGATGGCGCCTACTTGATCACCGGCGGATTGGGCGCCCTAGGGTTGCTCACAG
>JBMYXJ010000559.1:0-2583 GCA_049608285.1 Mycobacterium sp.
ATGTCGCGACCTTGCGCCAACGGGAGGCGGCCATGGTTCACTTGCTGCTGAACGCGCCAAGTGAGATGACGCTGGAGGAGTTCCTCCAGATTGAGGGCGTGGTGATGTTGGTCGAGCGTGTTCGCGCCCGGGCCGTCGACGATCTGAAGGGGATGCACGGCAGCGAGCCGATCAACCCCAGCTGGACGCTCTACAGCGACACGGCCGAGCTACGGCCCAGCTAACCAAATGATCACATTCGCGCAGCAGATCCACGACCGCACGGTGCGGCATCACGTGCTGCTGCAGCGATTCAGTGACTCGGAGGTGCGCCGTATCATGCGGCTGCTCTCGCGGGACGTCTTCCCGGACATCCTTGCTCAGGCCCAGGCCATCACGGCTCGGTTCGAGGGCGCCGGCTTCGTTCGTATGGCGGGCATCGCGCGGCGGGCTCGGCTTGAGCGCATGCTGGCCGAGATGTCTGCCACGATCCGTGGTGGGGCGAGCGTCCTACACGGTGCGATCCGGGATCCGCTTCTGCCGTTCGCTCGAGCCGAGGCCGAATGGATGCTCGATGCCTTGCGGCGATCGACACCGATTGAGATCGGGTTCTCCGCCGCGGAGCCGCAACTACTGCGGTCCATCACCACATCCCGGCCCATGGCGGGTCGCAATCTCCGGGAATGGTCCCGCTCCGTAGGGGCATCGACCAGCCGGCGCGTCGCGCAGCAGATCCGTATCGGGGTCGCACAAGGTGAGGACACGTCGACGATCGTGCGGCGCGTTCGCGGCACCCAGGCCAACCAGTTTCGGGACGGTGTCCTGCAGACCACCCGGCGCGAAGCCGAGGCGGTGGTGCGGACGGCGGTGAACCACACCGCTACCCATGCCCGACAAGCCGTTCTTGAGAACAACCTGGGGGCGTTCGACTACGTCCGGTGGGTTTCGGTGCTGGACGCGCGCACAAGCCGCATCTGCGCCCCCCTGGATGGCACCGAATGGCCTGTCGACAAGGGCCCACGTCCTCCAGCGCATTCCAACTGCAGAAGTTCCATCGTCCCGGTGCTGAAGCCGCCGGAGGACCTGCCGGGCATCGACCTGGGCCGCCTCCCTCGCGGCACGCGGGCGTCCCTCACGGGGCCCGTGCCAGCGGACCAGGACTTCGGGGCCTGGCTGCGTCGGCAGCCGCGCGCGACCCAGGAGGTTGTCCTCGGCAAGGGTGCCGCCGAGGTGTTCCGGCGGGGCAAGGTGCCGTTCCGCCGGTTCGTTGATGTGCCGCGGCTCAAGCCGCTGACGCTTCGCGAGCTACTGGCACTAGAAAAGCGGTTGGGTTAGAAGCCTCAACCAGGAGAAACCATGGCTGTATTCGCAACACTGACACAAGAGTCCTACGACGCGTTACCCGACCCGCTCAAAGAGCACTACACGAAGACCGACGATGGGTCGTGGCGGCTAGACGTCACCGCTGCTGGCGGCTTCACGCTCGCGAACATGGAGCGCGTCAATGGCGCCCTCGAGAACGAGCGCGGTGTCAGCAGCGAGCTCAGAGCCAAGCTCAAGCGCTTCCAGAACGAAGATGGGACCCTCTTGGACCCCGAGGCGGCGCGTAGCGCGATCAAGACCGTGGCGGAGCTAGGCGACAACGCCAGCGTCGCGGCCAAGGTCGAGGCAGCTGTCCAGGAGCGCCTAGGTGAGGTGACTCGGCAGCATCAAGAGCAGCTGACCGCAACCAGGACTGAGCGCGACGCAGACCGCAACTACCTAGACCAGATGCTGATTGACCAGCAGGCTCGCAAGGATCTGACCGACCTGGGCGACCCCAAGTCTGGCCGCACCGCGCCGCTCACCCTGGAGGGCGTGCTACCGATCACCCAGCGGAACTACCGCGTCGATCGCGGCGAAGACGGGACGGGCAACCCCACCGTGGTTGTGATCGACCCCGCAACAGGTCAGCAGCGCATGGCCCTCAACGATGACGGCACGCAGCGCCCCATGACCGGGATCGAGATGGTCGACAGTCTTCGGGAGCACTCGGAGTTCGGTAAGCTCTTCACCCCGAAGAACCCCAAGGGCGTCGGAGCCACGACCCAAACGCCGACCCGGCACGAGCCAGGCGGGCCATCCCAAGACCCCGGCATGTCGCCGGCAGCGATGCTTGGCCGAGCCCGCGGCACCACCTGACCTACCCCCTGACCCCATGCGGTTACCCTGAGGCGCAACCATGGCCACCACGACACTCTTCAACGAAGTCACGCTGACCAACGCCTACGCGGCGAACGTGAGCTCCACCATCAGCGTGGACGACGATTGCCTGTTCTACGTCACCTGGACCGTGGGGGCGGGCTCGAGTGGCCTTGAACTCGTGCTGCAGTTCGAGCACGACGGGCAGTTCTTCACCCCCGCGGCGAGTGTCGGGGAGATGCGCCCCACATGGTCGACCCCACCAGGGGCCACGACCCCGACGCGTATCGTGATCCCGATGGCGGAAGTCTTCGGGACGCCAGCGGTTGGTGTTGCTCGGTTGCCGGTTGGCAAGACCGAGGCCGCGCGCCGCGTTCGCGTTCTCGCACGGGTCGCCGGAACTGCCGGTGGCACGCTCAAGCT
>JBMYXJ010000560.1:0-271 GCA_049608285.1 Mycobacterium sp.
CCGCAAATCTCGCCAGCAGATCGACATAGACACCGGGAGGAGAAGGCCCGGCTAACGCCGGGACACGCATGTTTAGTCGGCGCTTCTGGTAGCGCCTGTGTATCTATCCGGTAGCAGTGGTGTGGGCATCTGGTAGCGCTTTGGAGGATTGCTTTCGTCCGTGACCGCAGGGGTCGCGGCAAGCGAGAGGAATCTTCTGCCGATGACGGATTACCGGTATGTGATGGGCCTGCTGGTGCAGGGTCTGGCCTATAGGCAGATCGAGGCGATG
>JBMYXJ010000560.1:281-2581 GCA_049608285.1 Mycobacterium sp.
CCGGGCCCGGCGGGTGCTCGACGAGGAGCAACTGAGCAGCGCTGAGCAGGTCGCGGCGTTGTCGGCCGAGGATGTGGATCGGCTTTTCGCCGATGGCCGCAAGAACGTGGCCGGGGAGTTCGTGGCGGTGGATATCGACAAGGTCGTCATGGCACGGCTGGGTCGTAAGAAGCCGCCGCTGAAGGTGCTGTGGGGTCAGTACCTGAAATCCGGTGCCGCCCCGGGTGCTCGGTTCTACGGGTATGAGCGGTTTTGCCAGATCGTCACCGAGCATGTGCGGGTCAATGATCTGACGGCGCCGATCGCCCACGTGCCGGGGCATACGATGCAGGTCGATTGGGCGGGCACGATGATGCAGGTCACTGATCCGATCACCCGGGCGGTGACACCGGTGGCGGTGTTCGTGGCGACGTTGCCGTTCTCGGGCATGGTGTTCGCCTACGGCTACCTCGATGAGAAACAGCCCGCCTGGTGCGATGGGCATCGGCGGGCGTTCGAGTATTACGGCGGGGTCGCCCAGGTGGTGGTCCCGGACAACGCGTCGACGGCGTCGAACCAGGTCAGCCGCACTGACCGGGCCCGGGACGTCAACGCCTCGTATGCGGATTTCCTGGCTCATTACGGGGCCGCGGCGGTGCCGACACGCTCGAATCGTCCGCGGGACAAGGGACATGTCGAAGCCGGGGTGAAGGTCGTCACCAACTGGGTGATCCACTTCCTGGCCGATCGGGTGTTCGCCTGCCTCGATGACCTCAACGACGCGGTCGCCGCTCAGGTCGAGGTGATCAATGACCGCAGGCCGTTTCGCGGGGAGTCGCGGTCTCGGCGGGAGTGGTTCGACGACCAGGAGCGCGATGAGCTCATGGCGTTGCCGGTGCAGCGGTGGGAGCCGGTGACCTGGCGCAAAGCCAAGGTGCACCGGGATTGGCATATCCAGCTCGACACCATCAAATACTCGGTGCCCTACCGATACGCCGGCCGCTCGGTGGACGTGCGGATCATCGGCACCGCGATCGAGGTGCTCGCCGACGGGCAGATCATCGCCGCCCACCACCAGGGCCGGCACCGCAATGGCTATGTCACCGACCCCGAGCACGCACCGCCGCACTATGAATCGGTGGCCGGGCTATGGACCCGCGGGTACTTCCTGCGCCAGGGCGCCAAGGTCGGCCCCGCCACGGTGACCGCACTGACCAGGCTGCTCGACGGCAAGGCCATCGAGGCCCAGGGGTACCGGTCGTGCATGAACATCCTGGAACTGGGCAAACGGGCCAGCGGAAACCGGGTCCTGCTCGAAGCGGCCTGCCGCGAACTCGTCGATGACGACCCGCACCGGCTGATCACCTACACCGCCGTCAAGCACCACATCAGCGCACTGCGCGCCGATGCCGGCCAACGCCCCACCACCAGCAGCACCCCAGGAAGCCGCGGCGGGATCACGGCCAATGCCGCCCGCACCGCGACCGGCGACCGTGACACCAGCCGCGCGCACCTGGCCGGGGCCAAAGCGTTCAGCCTCGATGCACTGACCACCAGTGATCGACGCACTGACGACGGTGACGACGACGCCACGGCGGGAGCCCAGCGATGAATGACCAGCACCTCAGCGTCGATGACATGCCGCTGTTCACCGCACTACGGATGACCGCGTTCGGCGAAGCCGTCATCGACATCGCCAACGACCCCGCCTGCGATCAATGGAGTTTCTCCCAGAAAATCCGGCACGCCCTAGAACAGGAGACGACCGCCCGCACCGAGCGGCGAGTGCTCAAGCTGCTCAAAGCCTCCCGCACACCGAACCCAGCCGCCTGCGTCGAAGACATCCACTACCTCGACGGGCGAAACCTCAACCGCGACCTGATCGAACGCCTCGCCGCGTGCCGGTGGATCGACCGCACCAACAACCTGGTCATCCTCGGCAAATCCAGCGTCGGCAAATCCTATCTGGCCCAAGCCCTGGTCAACGCCGCCTGCCGGCGCGACTACACCGCCAGATACTTCCGTCTCGACGACCTGGCCAACCAGCTCGCCGTCTACCAACGCCACGACACCCAACGACTGGCGTTCCTCACCGGCGTGCACACCTGCGAGCTTCTCGTCCTCGACGACTTCCTCACCACCCCGATCACCGGTGACACCGCCGCCGAGCTGCTCAACATCCTCGCCGCCCGCGAAGGCCGCGGATCCACCGTCGTCACCAGCCAATTCGACCCCGAAGACTGGTACCGATCCCTGCACGACGCCGTCATCGCCGAATCCATCCTCAACCGCATCGTCTCCACCGCAGAACTCGTCCAACT
>JBMYXJ010000561.1:0-2579 GCA_049608285.1 Mycobacterium sp.
ATTTCCGCGATTGCGTCGTCATCCACAAGTAGGGGCGAACCCTCCAAAAGCCGCACACCGCTCGCACCGCGCCCAACGCGGGCCGATGCCAAAAGTCGGCGCTGCCTGAGCTTGAACTCCCTGGCGTCAATCTCTGCCTGCTGGCGTGCGAACTTGGCCTGCTGATCCTGGATGTCAGACTGTTTCTCACTCGCCGCAACGGTCACCGCTGTACTTGCGACCGCGGCCACCGCCGTCACTACCGCGGCAATCTCAGCGCCCGTTCCCATGGTTCAACCTCACATACATAAACGCCGACCCGCCGTCGGCGTTGTACCCAACCAGCGGTGGGGTTTCCCGCTCAAACCCGATGAATTTGAGCCACCTCTGACTGGGTTCGTCCTCGCAATCTACAACAGTTTCGATTCGAAGCATATCCTGCAGGTCCAGATAGCGACGCGCGAGGCGCGCAGCCGGCACCAGCGGGGTATCCAGTGTGATTACGGACCAGGCAAAGGCCCGCCCCTGGTGGATGGGGATCAGCCCGCCGCAGGCCGTCGGGCGCCCCGCATGCAACAAGGTGAACGCCGATTGCCCCTCCGTGGTTCGGGCGATCCCCTGCAGCTTTGCCACACCATTGCGCTCCAGGGGGTCCAGGCCCCGCAGGTGGTCAGGGTGGAAGTCAACCAGGTCCATCAGGGGGTGTCGTTTGTTGTGATTTCCGGGGCGATAGCCAGCACTGTGAACGGGGCAGGACCATTGGACTGAATGAAAATCCGTGGATCCAGGGCATTTCCCCCGTCCATAGTGTGGACGTGCTCCCCCGTGAAAAGCGGTACTGCGGTGTCCATGTCATCGGTGGCCTCACGGAACGTGATTTCCTGCAAATCGTCCTCAGATACACCGACCCGCACGGTGCTTGTGTCGAGGAATATGAAGCCAACGTCCTTGATACCCTTGGGCTTGGCAACCGCTGTGCTGCCCGTCGCGGAGGCCCCCGCGGCCATCTTCAGCGTCTTGATCTTTGCCACGCGGGGCAGCCCGACCTGGGCTTTCGTGACCGGGTAATCCAGAGCCACCGCGCCAGAGGACACCGTTTTTTGTGCGTGGACTGCGCCGTTGGCCCAGATGTCCACGGTCTCCCCCTCCAAATGGTCAAGGCCGGTGAGTGACGAGGTTGCCGCGCCACTGTAAGTCAGCCCCGAATCAACGTGGAAGGCGTCCTCCTGCGCGGATAGCACAGCGGCTTCCCACGCAGTTGTGCTATCGAAGTCATTCCGCAGCGGTCCCTCCAGCAATTTCTCGAACACTTCCACATACCGTTTCGTTTGCCCGTTGATCGTGCGCGACACAGTCACCCACACCTCGTTGCGTTCACTGCTACTCTGAACCTGCCCCGGTCCGTCAGCCCCCGGGATCGTGGCCACGCTCTCGTACTTGGCGTCTGCGCCGGCGGGCTGGGCCCGCTGCCACCCGACGACGTTCTGATCCGGGTCATACACAAGCACCGCTGCAGCCCCATCAGCGCGGACGCACCAGAGATGGCTGTCCGGCTCTTGCTGGTAGGCCATAGAGATAATGCCTGACCGCGTGACGTGGTCCGCCAGCACTGTCAGATCGGGGGCGATAAACTGGTCGACGTTGAAGTCGAACACCAGTTTACGGACCTTGCGCTGCGCCCGTTGGAGGAATACCAGGGACTCGTCCAAAAGCACCGGCGGGACTTTGGCTGACCCATAGGAGGTCTGCCGCTTGACGTCGACATCCGCAGGGGTGAGGCCTGCACCTGTACTCGCCACGCGGTACTCGCCCCCAGTCGTCCCGACCATAAGCTGCTGCCCACTGACCATCCACAGGATGCGGTTCACCTCCGCAGCGATGACGAAAGCGAAGGCGTCGTCGTCCAGCACAGACTCGTCGGGTTGCGTCGGGCGAAAGTTCTCAAAGTCAGCGGTGACTGACCCGTCGAACCGCTGGGGGGACAGCGTAGGCCCACCCAGCATGAGCCGCTCCTCGTGGAGCACCGTAGACTCCGGGTACCCGGTCGTATCAGACCACAGGCCCAGCGCCCACCGGGTCACGGGGGTGGTGACGGAGTCCTCACCACGGACGCGGACAGTGACGGACGTGGTCGACGCGACGTTGAGGATCTCCATCCAGCTGAAGGTCGTGCCGAACATGCGAACCCGGCGACCTAGGTCAGTCGCCAGAAACCCCCGCCCACTGTTGATCCCAGTGGTGGCACTCGCCGTGAGGGTCGTGACCCCCGAAACGGCGGTGAGGGTGAACGTCGTTGCCGTCTCGTTCTCAATGTCGAACGGCCCGTCCTTAAAGTCGATGACGACCAATGACCAGGCAGTATCCCCTCGACGCTGCAGCTTGCGGGGCGCGTGGCTGGAGTGCGCAATGTACATGACATCCGCGGATTGTTCTGTACTCAGGTCGTACAGTTCATCCGCGGCGCTACCCGCGCCGTAGGGCGTAGTTATTTCGATGGGGGCGTCGTCGATGACGGCGACGTTGTCTACGGCGTTCGACTGCGCCGCGGACTCTTCGTCGGCCTGAAACTGCAGAAAGAATGGGCTAGCCGTTGGAGTGAA
>JBMYXJ010000562.1:0-2565 GCA_049608285.1 Mycobacterium sp.
GCTTCTTCACACGGGGGCGGGCAAACTCTTCCAGAGCCTGCTGAAATGCACCGCGGAGACGACACTGCACGGCCTGTTCTCGCAGGACGGCCTGCCGCTGGGCGCGACCCTCGTCGCGGGCACCGAAAAGGTGGTGGGCGACAACGGCGCTCGCGATTGGGCCGAAGTGCACTTCGCGACACCGTTGTCGGTCGCTGCCGGAGCGGGGACCCGCGTTTGGGTCGGCATGCAGGGCAGCGGCGGCGGCTCCAGTATCGCGGCTGAAAACATCGGGAACGGTCACGCCCGCGACTGGTACGCGACGGGCACGAACCAGGTCCTTTTCATCACAGCGCAGGCCACAGGGGCGGGGACGGCTTTGCCTGCCACGGCGACCGTGGCGGGGAGCTCAAACAGTTTCGCGATCTGGGTTCAGCTCATCATCCAAGAAGCCCCTTTCTACGGCGACGGCGCTTGGCGGTCGTGGGTCGGAGCAACCGCCGGCCGCAACGATTCCAACATGGGCGACACGTCCAACATGAACAGCATTTTCGTGCGTTGGGCCTGGAGTCTCCCGAGCGTCGCCGGCCTTCGGATGTTTTCCGCGGGGGTCAACCTTGCCGCCCACAGTGCCGCGCAGCAGGTGCGGATCGAGCTGTGGGACAACGTCACCGACGTTTCCGACCCGGCGGGAGAGACGATCGTTCACGACTTTGGGGCGACGACTGGCAGCGCTACCGGCTGGAACGACCTCGAAGTGTCCGGCGGCGTCGACATCGACGGAGGCGGCCTGTATGCACTCTCGCTCAAGAGCAACGGCGCAGACCTGGGCAACACGCAGCTGGCGTTTGACGGCGGAGAGCATGCCGAATACCTCACCCCGGAGCAGTGGGGCTGGGGAGCAGGCGCGGAGGTCGGAGGCGGAGGAGACGACGAGTCCGTGGCCGAAACGGAAGGCGAGGTGCTCCTAAGCGCCGGGGAAACAACCATGACGTACGACCCCTCCGTGCCCACCGCTTCGCCAATCGCATACGACTCGACTCTACAAAACCCCGGCAACTCCGGCGGCGTGCATGCGCTCATCGGACAGGCTGGGTTTGTGCTGACAGCTAACCCATGAACCTAAAGGACACCATGAAAGAAGACAAGAAACAGATCACCGACATGCATACCCGCATCGATGCTATCGAGCGAAGCGTCGAGACGCTGACAGATGGGCAATGGAATCGGAAGGACGTCAGCGCGCTGTTCGTCATCGCGGGCGCGATCGGCGGGCTCGCGTCGTCTGCACTGCTGGCGGCGCAGGGCATGGGCTGGCTGTAGGACTGGGCGTGACACTCCGGGTGCTCCTAGTCGAGGACGACGAGGCCGACGCGTACGTCGCGACGCGCAAGATCGCGGGCGACGTCACGGTGGTGCGGTCGCTGCGTGAGGCGCTGGACGTCTCTGGCGACGGCTACGACTGCATCGCCCTCGACTTGGGGCTACCGGACGCCTCGGGGTCCGAAGCGCTCGAGGCGATGCTCCGAGAGGCACACTGCCCCGTCGTGGTCCTCACCGGCCAGCCCGGAGCGACAGACGATGCGCTGCGCCTCGGGGCACAAGACATCCTGAACAAGGGGGACGCGTCCGCAGACCGACTGCGCGCCGCTATTCGAAAAGCGGTCGTGCGGTATGAGTCCTCGGGCTCACAGCTCAGAGAGGCCCGACTTCGGGGAGTCGAACGCACGCTAAACGGACTCTTGGGAGCGCTCGGCCATGACTGACCCCGTCCTGCAGAGAGTCGAGGCCGGCGTCGCCGAACTGAACCGGCTGCTGACCGACTCGTTGGTCAAGACCGCGAGACTGGACGAAAAAGTCGGCCACCTCGCGCGGCAGATCGAGGTGCTACAAGACGAGAACAAAGAGCGGGATGAGAGGATCTCCTCCGACCGGCGCACGATCACCGAACGTTTTTCTGCGCTGGAGCGAGCGCCCACGTCGGTGGTCGGGAGCGCCGAATCCGTCGTGGTCAAAAACCAGGCATTGAGCAAGCTGTACCTGGCCCTCGCGGCGGCGGCAGGTGCAGCGGCCACAGCGATCGCCAGCGTCGCCGCGAACGCTGCAGGGGTGCTCGGTGGCTGACGCCCGCACGACCCGTGCTGTGGGCGCCATCGAGGGGCACGTGCTCGCGCTGGAGACCGTGGCGGCCTCTGGCACCGCCAGGCTACGCGGGGCCGCGCACCGTCTGCGGGAGGCGGGCCTCGACGACATCGCGGGCATGCTCGAGCGTCACGCGGGCACGGTGGAGGCGATCAGCGGAGACCTGTCGCGGGAGGTGGGCGCGCTGCTGGTGCTCACGGACCCGACGCTCGACGACACGCAGCCGGTGTAGGAGCCGCGCCGGGAGCATCGTGTGAGCAACGCGGCCGCCCATCATGGGCGGAAGGCCCGGCGCGGCCTCGCGAGGGTACCAGACGGGCGGGACGAAAAAAAAATGCAGGATATCGGCGCCGACGACTTGCGCCCCGCCTGGATATCCCTATGCTGTGGGTGTGAGCAACGAAGCAACCACCGAATCCGCCCTGACCATCGTCATCTCCGACG
>JBMYXJ010000563.1:0-2562 GCA_049608285.1 Mycobacterium sp.
CCGCACCGTTACCCTGCCGGCATCACGTCCCCGCCAGAACCCTTGATCGACGCCTTCGCACGCATCTGGGCCGGAACTGCCCTCTTGCCACGGACGAACCCGGTGGCTGAAACCGCCGCCGCTATCAGCACAACCTCGTCGTTGACGAGTGGATAGAACCCGACACCAGCGCCACCGCGGGCCTTCACCGGGATATTGGCGACTTTGGTTGCCTTCCAGCGCTTTTCGGAAATCGACAGAATAGCCTCGCCCTTCTCACACTTGAGCGGCATGATGTCGGCGGCGGTGTAACTCACTGCTCGCCCTTCCCATCAGGGCCGGGTATGAGGGGAGCGAAACACGGGTGCCGCAGAAATAGTGAGCGCCAGGCCGGACATCTTTGTTCAGCCGCGGCGGTGTGAGAGCCGACTCTGTTGGGCGCCAGTTGCGCTCGGGCACAACCGCCGACGGTGTGCGCGACGTACTGCGAGTTGGGTGGAGCCGAGAAATGTCGTACCCCTTTGTGATGATGATGGCATGTCCTCGACCGCAGCATCTTTGGCTCCTGGGGTGCGCCCTGGTGAGCGTGTGGAGGTGTTGTTCGCCGAGTTGGCGGAGTTGGCCGGTCAGCGCAACGCGATTGACGGCCGCGTCGTGGAGATTGTGGCTGAACTGGATCGCGACGAGCTGTGGGGTGCCACGGGGGCGCGGTCGCTGGCGGCGCTGGTGGGCTGGAAGCTCGGCGTGTCATCGGGGAATGCGAACACGATCGCTTCCGTCGCAAGCCGGCTTGACGAGTTCCCCCGCTGCACGAGGGGTTTACGGGAGGGGCGACTGTCGCTGGATCAGGTCGGGGTGATCGCGGGCCGGGCCGGCGAGGGCTCCGATGAGCATTACGCCCAGCTGGCCGCAAGCGCGACGGTCAGCCAGTTGCGCACGGCCGTCAATCTCGAGCCGCGCCCCGATCCGGCTCCCGAGTCCGATCCTCGGCCCGAACCCCGGCCGTCGCTCACCAAGAGCACCGATGAGGAATCGACGTTTTGGAAGATCACGCTGCCGCATGCTGAGGCGGCCAAGTTTGACGCCGCATTGCAATCGCATCTGGATGCGCTGGTCGCCGAATGGAAGCTCGACCACGCTGGTGGCGGGCGGGTGTCCGATCAGGCGCCGCCGTTGCCGGGCGGTGTCGATGCATTCATGAGCCTTATCGAGGCCGGTTGGGATAGCGCGGTGGCCCGCCGGCCGCAGGGGCAGCACACCACCGTGGTGATGCATCTTGATGTCAAGCAACGCACTGCCGCACTGCACCTTGGGCCGCTGCTCTCAGACAACGAGCGGCAGTATCTGCTCTGCGACGCGACGTGCGAGGTCTGGTTTGAACGCGACGGCCGAGTGATCGGCTCAGGGCGGGCGACCCGACAGATCAATCGGCGGCTTCGCCGTGCACTTGAGCATCGTGACCGCACCTGCGTGATAGCTGGCTGCGGGGCCACCCGCGGTCTGCACGCACACCACATCCGGCATTGGGAAGACGGCGGCCCCACCGACATGTCCAACCTGGTGCTGCTATGCCCCTACCACCACCGGTTGCACCATCGAGGCGTGATCACCATCACCGGCCCCGCCGATCACCTCAGAGTCATCGACGACACCGGCCGGCCACTGAACGCGGGATCACTTGCCCGCCCACCGACCAAACCCCCACCGGCGGTCGCGCCCTGCCCAGGTCCCACCGGCGAGCCAGCCGACTGGCGGTGGTACCAACCCTTCCAACCGCAACCACCACCGGCCACCAACTAGGTGCAGACTGCGCCTGTGGCCGCCGAGCCAACCAGCTTCGTGTACTTTGCCAATACCCCCGTCTTGTAGCGCGGCGGCAGCGGCTCGAATCCCGTTTTGCGAGAGTCGAATTCGTCAGTGTCGATCAGCACGTCCAGCGTGCCTTTGCCGACGTCGAGCCGAACTCGGTCACCGTCGCGCAGCAGACCTATCGGACCGCCGTCAACCGCCTCGGGCGCGACGTGTCCGACGCACAGACCCGTGGTGCCACCGGAGAATCGGCCGTCGGTGATCAGCAGCACATCCTTACCCAGGCCAGCTCCCTTGATCGCACCGGTGATAGCCAGCATCTCTCGCATGCCCGGACCCCCCTTGGGGCCTTCGTATCGGATCACGACCACGTCCCCGTGGGTGACCGTGCCGTCCTCGAGTGCATCGAGCGCGGCCCGCTCTCGCTCGAAAATCCTTGCGGTGCCTTCGAAAACATCGGAGTCGAAGCCTGCTGACTTCACCACCGCACCCTCCGGAGCCAGCGAACCGTGCAGAATCGTGATGCCGCCGGTGGGGTGGATCGGGTTGTCCAGCGCCCGCAGGACCTTGCCGTCCGGGTCCGGAGGAGCGATGTGGGCAAGATTCTCGGCCATGGTCTGGCCGGTGACCGTCAGCACATCGCCGTGCATCAGGCCGGCGTCCAACAGGGCTTTCATCACCACTGGCACGCCACCGATTCGGTCGACGTCGAACATCACGTGCTGGCCGAAGGGTTTGACGTCGGCCAGGTGGGGCACCTTGGCGCCGATCCGG
>JBMYXJ010000564.1:0-2552 GCA_049608285.1 Mycobacterium sp.
ACCCGGAAAGCGATGCCAAATGCGGCATTGGCCGACACGTTGAGCACATCACTTGCGTCGCTGCGGTCGAAGCTCGCGCCCTCGGTGCCGTCACAGACGGCCAAGCCGTTGTAGGTCGGATCCGTCAAGCTGCCTGGGTTCGTGACCGCCGCCCACCCGCTCGTCGGGTAGTCCGGTGTCTCCGCGTCGAAGGCGTGGAAGAATGCAACGTTGTCTTCGAGGGCCATCTAGGGTGCGCTCAGTCGAACTGCAAACATCTGCGTATTCGTCATGACCATATAGAGCAGGCGCACGCCCTCGATCGTGCAGATCTTGCAGCGCCCGCTCAGGTTGGTTTGATTTCCGGGCGTCCCGCTATCCAGGTCGGTCGGCAACGTGTCGCCCGTGATGGCCTGCGTGCTAACCGTCCACGTGTCGCTCGCGGGGTTCGTGCCCGCAGCACAGAACACCAACTCATTGCCGCCGTTCCAGCCCACGAGGCGCCGGTCGGTGTTGTCCCAGTCGAAGTTTTGAACGGCGGTGAAGTCAGATCCCGTGTCGGTGACGGTCGGGGTCGTGATCGCGTTGCTGTTCAGGTCGATGATCTGAAGCTCTTGCGCACCGCTGACCGTCTTGTTCGTGGCCGCGTAGCCGTTCGTGCCCTCGGGGATGAACACGGTCTGGCATTCATTGCCGACTGCGCCAAGCGTCGTGAGCGGAGCGATGACCGTCACGTCGCCATTCGTCTCATCCCACCGGCACAGCGAAGACGCGCTGGTGCCGTTCGTCAGCCAATATTCCTTGCTGTCGATCGTGTTCGTGAAGTGGCTCGCGTACTGGTATGACGAAGACACCGCGCTAGCCGGGAACTCGTCGTATTCCGTGAAGTTCGCGAGCTGCCGTGCCCGCAGGTTCGTCACGCCCTCGTCAACATGGTCGAAGGTGTGGACGATGAGGCTGCCGCTGCTCCCGATGTCGGGGTAAGGCGCCTGCTGGAAGCAGCCCACGATCTTGTCCAGGACCGGGCTCCAGTCCTGCGTGCGGTTCGTGTGGTACGCCCAGGGATGGCCGTCCGCGCCTTTGCCCTCGTAGGGCGTGGCCTGATCTGTGTCCTCGGTCGTGACGGCCCACAGCTCCGAGTACGGGGGCGACGCGTTGAGGTAGGTCTTGTAGCAACTCGCGTCGTTGCCGTCAGAGTGACCGCCGCGACGCCACCAGACGATGGTCGCCCGGTCCTTGTCCAGCGCCATCCCGGAGAAGGTTCCTGCTACGTAGCGGTCATTCGTTGCGAACGAGCCGCCGCCCGGATTGCCTGCGTTGGGGCCTGAGTCGATCACGCCGAACCAAGGCGCAGTGCCAGGGTCATCGGGATTCCACGTGGGGCCGTTGGTGCTGCCGTCGGCGGCGACGGCATTCAACCCCGGGTCAAGCTCTACAGCTTCGTACTGCGCTAGCGCTCGTATGTAGGCTGGGATCTGCGGGCCGAGCGTCAGCGTCTTGGCCATCAGGTCATGTCGATTTCAGGCGTCATCTTGATGTTATCGCCGTTGTTCTGCACGGCGAACGGCGCGCCCAACTCCTCCACCGCAAACAGCGAGCCATCTGTGGTGCGGGTGTAGTAGTAGCCGTAGACCGTCTGCGTCCCAGGCGAGCCAGCAAACGTGGTCGTCTGCTCAGTGCCGAAGGTGGTCGTGCCGCCGACCGTCGTCCAGTTGGTCGTCGTGAGCGCGGCGGAGGCATACCCCGCTTCCGTGCATTCGGTCAGGTTGCCCACGGTAAGAGCTGCGCTGACGGTGGCGGCATTGACGTAGTAGTGCAGGGTAAGCCCCTGCGCGGACTGAGTAGCCCCGACGACGTAGTTCAGCGTGACCTCGCGGCCACCGTTGACGACGATTGCTGCCATGACGGACTCCTAGCCCCGGGTCACGAGGTAATCGGATTTCTGCGCCCGGGACGTGCGCCCTCCGCGCTTCTTCTTCCGCGCCCGGATGGCGGCGGCAGGCTGCCCGCTCTTGGCGATGCTGGACACGCTGCGTTTGCGGCGAGGGGTCTTGGTGGGCATGAGATCTCCAGACGCAAAAAACCCGCTCGGGCGGGCTTGGGTGGCAGCAGGGCCGAGGCCGAAACCTCCTGACGCAACTACTGCGAGTCTGAGGGGATTTTACAGCAAAATGCGCACACTTCAACCCATGATTTTTTTGCCGTGTCAAGTGTCCGGCGGCGACAGGCTAAGGCGCCCTTCGAGGAAGATAAGCCCCGAGTGCAGGAGCCGGTAATACTCGCGCACCTTGAGGCCCAACAGCTCCGCCCGGCCCGGCACGTCACGCGACTGGGCGAGGTAGTGGGCGCGTAGTACCTTCGCCATCTCCGGGCGCCAGTCTTGCAGGTCGAGCAAGTGGCGATGCACCCAGGGGCCCAGGCGTGCGCGGTCGATGATTGGGATCTGAGAAGCCGACCGCGAACGCGTCTCTTTCGGCATGGGAGGCGCTGTGCCGGTCCCTCGCCACTTGGCAATGCCATCGGTGCGGGTTGCGGACTTGGCGCGCTCATAGGCCACGGCTTCGCTTGACTTC
>JBMYXJ010000565.1:0-2551 GCA_049608285.1 Mycobacterium sp.
GCGGTCAACCCGGCAAGGGTGGCCGTAACGGTGGGCACGGCGAACACCGTGTGTGCGCCGTGCAGCCAACCGGTGGTCACGGCGTAGACGACGGATCGGTGGACTGCGCCCGCAGTGGGATCGGGCCCGAGCATGCCCGGTGGGAAGCGCATCGATAGCCACAGTGCCAGCGTTACCGGTGCTACGACGATGAAAATGATTGCAGAAGCACCGGAGTCGCCCGCCCCGAACAGCCAACGTGGCAGCAGCATGAAGTTAGCGCCGAAGAACGCGGCCGCGGCGCCGACGGCAGTCGCGACGGAGTTCATCGCCACCACCTGCGCCCGCGGCACCACATGCGGCAGCGCAGCAGACAGGCCCGAGGAGACAAACCGGGTAAAGCCGTTGACGATCAACGCGCCTAACAGGATTGGCAGATCAGCCACGCCGGCGGCCAGCAGGGCGCCGACACCGACCACCAGAGCTAGCCGCCCGCTATTGGCGCCGATCAGCACCAGTCGCCGGTCCCAGCGGTCCAGTAGCGCACCCGCGAACGGACCTAGCAGCGAATACGGCAGGAAAAGCACGGTAAATGCACCGGCGATCGCCCATGGATCGGCGGCGCGTTCCGGGTTGAAAAGGATCGCACCGGCCAGTCCGGCCTGGAACAGGCCATCGCCGAACTGGCTGACCGCGCGGACTTCCAGTAGCCGCCAGAAGTCAGGTAACGCACGCACCGAGTGCCACAGCGCCACGGGTGCGTGGGCGTCGGCCACGGGTTCACGTCCTGATGGAGAGTTGGGGGGCCAGATTCTGAACTCTTCGCGCAAGCGCACATCGACGGGCACGCGCGCCCGACCCACAGTACAAATTTCCGGCGCCGGCTGCGCTTGTTCGCCGCCATCGAGCAATCGTGATGACATGATGGTCGAGTGCCCCAGCCAGATGATCCCGATGATTTCAGAGAGGGAGTCGCACCCGCGGCGCATGGTGTGCGCGCAGGAACACTGTTGCTGGCAAATACTGACCTGATGGAGCCGACGTTCAGGCGTAGCGTCATCTACGTCGTAGAGCACAATGACGGAGGAACGTTGGGCGTTGTGCTGAATCGGGCGAGTGAGACCGCGGTCTACAACGTGCTGCCGCCTTGGGCCAAGCTGGCGACCAAGCCAAAGACGATGTTCATCGGCGGTCCGGTTAAGCGGGATTCCGCACTGTGCTTGGCGACGTTGCGTGTCGGGGTGGATCCCGAAGGGGCGCCTGGTCTGCGGCACGTGCAGGGCCGCATCGCGATGGTTGATCTCGACGCCGACGCCGACGTGATCGCGCCGATGGTTGAAGGCGTGCGGATTTTCGCCGGCTATTCCGGCTGGACAATCGGCCAGCTCGAAGGTGAGATCGAGCGCGACGATTGGATCGTGCTTTCGGCGATGCCCTCTGACGTGCTGGTTGAACCGCGCGTCGATCTTTGGTCTAGAGTCCTGCGGCGCCAGCCGATGCCGCTGTCGCTGCTAGCCACCCATCCGATCGACGTCAGCCGCAACTGATCCGCAGGACAGCGTGCAGGTTGCGCATGCCTGGCCGCAACCCGCAGGTGCCTCGGCGGCCGATCGGCTGCGTTGTTCCTCGCGGAGAACTGCCTTGGCGCTCTGCCAGCACCCCGCGGCTACCGTGCTGACAGCGCCGGCGATTGCCATGATGAGCACCACCGCGGACGTCGGCGGGCTTGCCGATAGCGCTGCCAATCCGCCAGCCCCGAGAATGACGGCGGCTGCCAGCTGGATCGGCGCCACTCCACGCAACACCCGGCGCACATAGTCGTCCGACGGCCGACGCAGCAGAGACCACAGACCCTGTGCGACGGTGGCGACGGCCGCACACAGGCACAACACCGCGGCGACCAGCATGCGCCACAGAATACGCGGCGTGGATCGCCTCGGCCCCCAGGCTCTTGGTCCTGAGCTGGTAAGGGTGCTCTACCCCATTAGTCGCAGCGGCTCAGCCAGTTAGTGCCAGCGGTTCCGTTGGCGATACGGCAGCGGGAGCGACGAGTGCTGCCGGTGGTGTGGCCACAACGGGGACGCTGGCTGGTGTTGTTGTTGCCGCTGGGACGCTGGCTGGGGTTGTTGCCGCTGGGACGCTGGCTGGGGTTGTTGCCGCTGGGACGCTAGCCGTCGGTGGTGCGGCGACAACGGGGACGCTGGCTGGTGTTGTTGTTGCCGCGGGGACGCTGGCTGGGGTTGTTGCCGTTGGGACGCTGGCTGGTGTTGTTGTCGCCGCTGGGACGCTAGCGGGGGTTGCGGCGGGCGCTGGGGCCGCGGGCGCTGCTGAGGGCGCGCTGACTTTGAAGCCGTTCACGATCGCTTCAGTGGCGCCGGCCGCGGGCACGACCTGGTCGACGCTCGTGGTCACAGCCAGAGACACGAGGTACTTCTCGGGGCCCGATGTCGCGATCACGTGGCGCCGCGACGTGTTCAGCGTGAGGGCGTTCTCGCGATAGGTTCCTTCGATCATCGATGACGGCATGCCGCCGTAACTGGCGAGCGAGGCTTTGGTGGACCGCCAGGCGGGC
>JBMYXJ010000566.1:0-2547 GCA_049608285.1 Mycobacterium sp.
TTCAACCAAGGGATACATTTCAGTAGCGGCCTGGACATCACTTTCGGCTACGAGGAAATGTTCATCTCCACCATGGTGGCCCGTGGTTTCGCGATCGTCGTCACCGACTATGAAGGCCTCGGCACCCCCGGCGTGCACACTTACACCAACCGCCTCGCGCAGGGCCACGCTGTCCTCGATGCTGCTCGCGCGGCCAAGCAACTACCAAACACATCGCTTGATCCCTATGGCCCCGTGGCCTTCTGGGGGTATTCACAGGGCGGCGGCGCCTCGGCATCGGCGGCCGAGCTTGCGCCTTCGTATGCTCCCGAACTCGACGTAGTGGGCGCCTACGCAGGAGCGCCACCGGCTGATCTTGTCGCACTGATGCCCTTCGCCGACGGCAGCGGACTTGTCGGTGCGGTCGGCTACGCGCTCAACGGGGCCATCGCCGCCTATCCGGAGATCGAACCGAAGGTTCGCGACGTTCTCACGATCTACGGTGAAGATCTGCTGAACAAGACCAGGAATCAGTGCGTCATCGAAACATTTCTCACCTTTGCTTTTCACCGCCTGCAGGAGTACTTCACCGTCGATCCGTTCGAACTCATGGCCCACGAACCGATGAAGACGCTCTTCGAGCAGCAGAAGCTAGGCCGACTCCGACCACAAGCGCCAGTTTTTGTCGACCACAACCGATTTGACCCGCTTGTGCCCTACGTGCCCAGCCGTCAGATGGCCCTTGATTGGTGTGCCCAGGGCGCCGATGTCGAGTTTTGGACCAACGAGCAGCCACCGCTGTTGAACAAGCTGGTCGTTAACCACGGGATGGCCTACTTCGTTGACGGCGAGCGCGGCATGCAGTGGATCGCCGACCGGTTCAATGGGTTACCGACCACACCCAACTGCGCAAACATCTGATCGTTCAGGGAATGGCTCGGCCCGGCGTGGGGGTAACGCGTTGATCTGGCCCCGGAGTCTTTGTCAGCGGCGGTAGTACAGACGCAACTCCCTTGTTCGACTGCCGTCGTTCGATGTCTTCGACGGTATGTGCGCCAGGCGTCGCGGGTAAGGGTGCAGCACACAATCATCGTTTGTGACGTAACAATCTCGCGTAGCAGCCGGCACTCAACTGGCCGCTATACAGCAGCGCGACACAACAATGGTCTTCCTCGGAGAGCCCGGGAAGCACCATGGCAACGGATCGCTCCGAGAATGCAGGCGCCTTACGGTGGCTTTCACAGCGGACCGGGCCAATCGCCCCACCGAAGATCACAGATTTCCGGGCGGGCGAACTGTAGGGCTCATTCGATTGGTGGCGATCGGCAATCTGGCCCATGCTTGGTCTGTGGCCGCCCAGGTGAGGAATGCAGAGCCGAAACGGGTGCATCCGGTCGACGAGGTGCTACCCATCCCCAAGCTGGCGGCCTACGGGGCCCAGCACGTGGTCGCGTTCTACGCGGGTGCCGTACTCGTGCCCATCCTGATCGCCAGCGCAATCGACCTGCCACACGAAGACCTGATCAAGCTGATCACCGCCGATCTGTTCACCTGCGGTATCGCCTCCATCATCCAGGCCGTGGGTGTGTGGAAAATCGGCGTACGACTGCCCCTGCTACAGGGGGTGACCTTCACCGGCGTCGCCCCGATCATCGCGATCGGACTGGCACACGGCGGCGGCGCTGCAAGTCTGCTTTACGTCTACGGCGCGGTCATCGTGGCCGGCGTCTTCACCTTCGCGATCGCACCAATCTTGGCCAAACTGGTGCGGTTTTGCCCACCGGTGGTCACCGGCACGCTCATCACGATCATCGGACTGTCCCTGCTACCGGTGGGGGCCCGCGAGGCCGTGACCAACCCTCACACCGGCGAAAGCGACCCGACCAACATCCGGTGGATGCTCTACGCCCTGGGCACCATCGTGATCATCGTCGCGATCCAGCGTCTCTTCCGCGGTTTTATCGCCACCATCGCGGTGCTGCTCGGCCTGGCCATCGGTTGCGCAGTCGCCTACGTCCTGGGCGATATGGACTTCCACAGGGTCGGGCAGGCACAAGCAGTGGGTTTCACCGAGCCGTTCCTATTCGGGCTGCCCAAGTTCGACGTGGCGGCCTGCGTCACGATGATCATCGTCTTGCTGATCACAGCGGTGGAGTCCGCCGGTTCCACGATGGCCACCGGCGAAATCGTCGGCAAGCAGATCAAAGCCTCCGACATCGCTAAGGTGCTACGCGCCGACGGCCTATCCACGGTGGTCGGCGGCATCTTCAACTCTTTCCCGTATACCGCCTTCTCGGAAAATGTCGGGCTGGTGAGGCTCACGCGTGTCAAGAGCCGCTGGGTGGTGGCCACCGCGGGCGTCATCATGATCGTCCTGGGATTCCTGCCGAAAGTGGCTGCCGCCGTGGCGTCTATCCCTAACCCGGTACTCGGAGGTGCGGCACTGACCCTGTTCGCGACAGTGGCCGCCGTCGGTATCCAAACGCTGGGCAAGGTGGACTTCACCGACCACCGCAACCTGATCATCGTGACCACCAGCCTGGCACTGGCAATGTGGGTAACCAGCGA
>JBMYXJ010000567.1:0-2544 GCA_049608285.1 Mycobacterium sp.
CCGGGCCGACGCCAGCACCGCGGCAATCAGAACAACGGTGCTAACCCACGCAACGAAGCGCGGCCCGCGCACGTCTACCTGCGCCGGTACCCCGTTACCCGGACGGGTACTGCTGGTCGTGCTCGACATGCTCAATGCTCCCGTTGTGTGGAATGGCTGGGGCGGCGGGTCCGGAGGGCCGTTTGCAGAGCGCAGCGCAAAGATCAGAGTGCGGCTACTCAGCA
Source organism: Mycobacterium sp. (assembly GCA_049608285.1). Taxonomy (GTDB): domain Bacteria; phylum Actinomycetota; class Actinomycetes; order Mycobacteriales; family Mycobacteriaceae; genus Mycobacterium. The sequence goes on from JBMYXJ010000567.1 coordinate 225, forward strand.
GCTGCAACAACAACAGCAACAACCCGCGACGCGGCACAGGTCGACTGCGCGGCGCTTGGTGAGCATGAGCTCCAGGCGGGCTGACACGGTGGACACCTTACCCAATGAAAGGGTGATCAAGCCAACAGCGGTTCCAGCGCCGACCGTAGTTCATCGGCGGTCGGCACCCCCGAGCTGCGGTACTGCTGCCGACCGTCGGCGTCGAACACAAACGTCGTCGGTAGCGACAGCACTGAAAGCTTGCGCGCGGCGTCCGGATTGGCGTCGATGTCTACTTCCATGTGCGACACCCCGGGCAGATCGGCGCATACCTGGTCGACTACCCGGCGCACGGTTGCGCACGGGCCACACCACGGCGCGCTCAAGTGCACGATCGTCGGTCCGGTGTCTGGTAGGCCCAGCTCGCTGGTATCGATGGTGGGTGCCTCCGCCGCTGCCTTGAGCAGGCCTGCACGCAATGTCAGCAGCCTCTCGACCACAAATGCCATACCGAAGGCGCCGATCAGCACGGCGATCACTGGGATCCACGGTGAGCTCATGACATTCTGAACTCGTCGAGCCCGATGGTTACGCCCTCGGCGATGCCCTCGATGATGACGTCTGAGCCGCGCGCGCCTTCGCTAGTAGGTGCGACCCCGAACGGTAGCTTTTGGCCGGGCAAGCTAGTTGAGAAGGCGGCCAGCACCGCGGGTAGCTGGTCCTCCGGCACCGCCTGGTCAGCCGTCCCGGGGCCGGTGAGCACCCCGGTGGCCGAAAAGACCAGCGTGGTGGCATCTGGCCCGACGATGGACAGATCTACGGAGATGCTGACTTTTTGGTCGAAACCCGCCTCCCGTGGAGTGCCTGTGAAAACCACCCCGCGGTTGCTTGAGATGCCTGACTCGGTGGTGCCGCCGTTGGAATCGTTGGTCTCAGTGGAGGGAGCCTCGACCAGCAGATCGGGTATACCCATGTAGCGGCCAACGTGGGTGGAGTCGAGGATGATGCGGCTCTCCACTTTTTCCACGGCGAACGTCGCATCCGGTGGGACCAGCCAGGAAACCGGCCCAAGATCGATCGAATGCAGGGTCGCTTCCAGCGAGGCCTTGCCGACGACGGCCCGATCAACACCAGTGGCCTTGATCTCCACCTCGTCATAATGGTGGCGCATCGCTTGCGGAATGAACGGGAAGCCCAGGATCGCCACCGACGGGTCCCAGTTGAGGTTCGCGGCGCTGCGGACGCTCCGGGCCAGACGGTATTCGGCGTAGATAGCCGCCCCGAAGTCTGCGCCGACAGCGCCGACCACCACAGCGATTAGGGTTGCCAAGGCGCCGATCAGGAGTTTGCGCACGCCGTCATTGTCGCCTACGTTGCCGAGATCGTCGGTTCGGCACGGCGTAATGCCAGTTGGCGCGCTATCGTTGAGGAGCCTATGGTCGGTCAACGGCCATATGTCAGGCATCAATCTGGGAAGTCGCCGCGCGACAGAGTTGTCTCGGCGGCGCCCCGGCGAATGATCTCCACGGCTGTTGGAGGGTCAGTTGGATCTACTGCTACTGACGGTTGACCACCAACCTGAGTCAGTTCTGCCCTCGCTGTCGCTGTTGGCGCATAACGTGCGCATTGCACCGGCCGAGGTGTCTTCGCTGCTGGAGGCGGGCGTCGCCGACGTCGCGATCGTCGACGCGCGCACCGACCTGGCTTCCGCTCGCGGCTTATGCCGCCTTCTGGGGACCACGGCTTCCTCGGTGCCGGTGGTGGCAGTGGTCAATGAAGGCGGGCTGGTCGCGGTCAACGTCGAGTGGGGTCTGGACGAGATACTCCTGCCCGGAACCGGGCCAGCCGAGCTCGATGCCCGGCTGCGACTGTTGGTAGCACGTCGTGGTGGAGCAAGCGAACAGGAGAACCTTGGCAAGGTCAGCCTGGGCGAGCTCGTCATCGACGAAGGCACATATACGGCCAGGCTGCGGGGGCGCCCGCTGGATCTGACGTACAAGGAATTCGAGCTGTTGAAGTACCTGGCGCTGCATGCCGGCCGGGTGTTCACCCGGGCCCAACTCCTCCAAGAGGTATGGGGGTATGACTTCTTCGGTGGCACCCGCACCGTCGATGTGCATGTGCGCCGGCTGCGCGCCAAGCTCGGCACCGAATACGAATCGCTGATCGGCACTGTACGCAACGTCGGTTACAAGGCGGTCAGACCCGCCCGGGGTCGTCCGTCCGATCCGGGAGAAGAGACCTCCGCGGATCTGGACGACGAGGACTACGGGGACGGTCCCGACGACGAACCGACGCCGCTCGTCGAGCAGCTGCAAACTAAGTGATCCGTTGCGACTGG
>JBMYXJ010000568.1:0-2540 GCA_049608285.1 Mycobacterium sp.
GCGCCGGTGGGAGGTCGCCGCCGACGTTCGCGACCGCTATCTCGGCGTGGTCGAGGGACGAGCCAAGACCGGCCGAAACGGTGCGACGTGGCAGTCAGCCGCCGTCAACGCACTGCAGGAGCGCGGACTCAACAGACCCGAAGCACTCGCAGAGATGCTGCGGTTGTATTGCGAGCGGATGCATTCCAACGAACCGGTTCACACTTGGGACCTGCCAATTTGAGGGCTAGTCGCCACCGACAAGGCGCCCGAGCGCTGTGACCGGCGCCGAGCGCGACGATCTGCGCCGAGCGCAACGATCTTCGCCCTTGACCCGGAGGCGCCCACATGATCTGATCTGAACGATGTTCGAAACAGAACAGTGTTCGAAAGGCAGGTACCCGGTGGCAAGGACCCGACGAACGGCATCGGCCCTGCCCTACGGCGCACTCGATCGCGGGCACTTGGTCAAGCACCTGCTCGAGCTTGCGCGCCGGGTGGGAGTGGACAACGTCACCATGCGCAATCTGGCCGCCGAAGCCGGCACCTCCGCGCCGTCGGTGTACTACCACGTCAAGGACAAAGCTGCGCTACTCGGCCTGCTCGCCGATTCCGTGCTCGACAGCATCGAAATCCCCCTCGACGGCAACTGGGACCAGCGCATCCGCGAGCTCTACACCAACGCCTGGCGGGTGATGGTCGCCGTCCCCGGCATTGCCGGGCTCATTCAACAGCGCCCGCTAGCCGGTATGGCCGACACCATGGACCGCACCGCCAAACAGATCATGGCTGAATCAGGCTGGCCGAAAAGAGACCTGGACGCGGCGCACGCAGTCCTCTACATCCACCTGCTGGGCTCGGTTCAGCTGGAACACCACCTGCGACGCGCCGGCGCAGGCAACGCAGAGCTGATCTTCCAGCACGGGCTGAACGTGATTCTGGCCGGGTTGAAAAGCGTCAACGCACATGAGTGATCAACGCACCTGAGCGATCGGAGGAGACCTGCATGACCCACCCACTGCATTCCCCAGCGTTTTATGCAGGCAACCCGTACCCCACCTTCCGGGAGTTACGGGGCACCGACCCGGTCTGCTGGAACTCCGATGCCGGGTTCTGGGCGCTGCTGAAGTACGAGGACATCCGGTTCGTCTCCACCAATCCAGCGCGGTTCTCATCGGCCAAAGGGGTCACCATCCCCGACCCGGCAGTGAAGAACGCGGTACTCGAGGGCAACCTGCTCTACACCGACCCACCGCGGCATCGACAGCTTCGCAAGTTGATCAACACCGGCTTCACCCGCCGACAAGTAGCCATCCTCGAGCCGAAAATGCGCGCGTTCGCCCGCGCCGCCCTCGACTGCATCGACCCTGACGCCGGGATCGAGTTCGCCGAGCAGATCGCAGCCCCGTTACCGACCCGAATGATCGCGGAACTTCTCGGCGCCCCCGATGCGGACTGGGAGATGTTTCGCACCTGGTCGGATGCGACGGTTGGCATCAACGACCCAGAGGTAGAGCTGGGAACCCTCGCCGCGATGGGCGAGCTCTATGAGTACTTCGGCCACCTGATCGCCCTTCGCCGCAATGGGGCCCTCAACGACGCCGACGACCTGCTGTCGACGCTGGTCGCCGCCGAGATCGACGGCACCCAGTTAACCGATCACGACCTGCTCCAGTTCTGCCTGTTGCTGTTGGTGGCCGGGAACGAAACGACACGTAACCTCATCGCACTCGGCACCCTGGCCCTCATCGAGAATCCCGAGCAGTTCCGTCTTCTGCGCGCTCAGCCCGAATTGATACCTTCTGCCGTCGAGGAGCTACTGCGCTTCACCACGCCGGTAGCCAACATGAGTCGATGCGCTACCGCCGACGTCGAGATTCGCGGGCGGCTCATCCGCGAAGGCCAATACGTGACCATGATGTATGGGTCGGCCAACCGCGACGAGGAGATCTTCGGACCCACCGCGGAGCAGCTCGACATCACCCGAAACCCGAATCCACACTTGACATTCGGCTGCGGTGAGCATTCCTGCGTCGGAGGGCAGCTGGCCCGCTTGGAGGCGCGGGTGCTCTTCGAGGAGCTACTGGTGCGCTTCGACCACATCGAGCTAGACGGTGCGATAGTCCGCATGCAGGCCACCACGGTGCCCGGTGTGAGAAAGATGCCGGTACGGATGGCGTCGACAACGGTCAGCGTGTAATCAAAGCCAACGCTTCGGCGAGCGTTTCCAGATCAGTGTCGGTGACATCGACGTGCGGCGAGACCCGCAATGCTGGTCTCGTCATCTCTCGCGGTGCCCGTTCCAGGCCCAGGAACGTCGTCACGATCGAATGCTCGGAGATCAACCGGGCCCGGACCGCCATCGGATCGACACCGTCGGGCGGCAGCAGCGTGGTGATGGCGCTGGGCTCGTCCACGGGCTCGATGACGCTCCAACCGGGGACATGCGCGAGCGCGGTGCGCGTAGCCACGCCGACCTCGCGCAACCTCGCCTGCACGTTCTGCGGGCCCACCGCCAGATACTCGCCGAGCGCGACCGAGACTCCCACGTGCAGACCGAT
>JBMYXJ010000569.1:0-2536 GCA_049608285.1 Mycobacterium sp.
TACTGGACTGCAGTCGAACCCATCGGAGGGAGTTACACCATGAAGCAGGGCTTTGCAGTAATCTGCCTGTTGGCCTCCGGGCTGGTGTTCGCCGCACCTGCGGCCGCGGACCCCGACTCTGCGTTCGCCGAGGAGTTACATACCTACGGCATCTACGGACAGAAGGACTACAACGCCTGGATCGGTAAGATCACCTGCAAGAGGCTTGACGAAAATGTCGACAACGACGCGTTCGAGTCGGCAGACTTCGTACACACCAACCTGGCCAAGGATTCCACCACCGCGCAGGCGTGGCAGTTCCTGGCTGCGGCCTTACGGACGTACTGCCCGGAGACGTTGCCGATCCTCGTCAACGCAGCGGGGCACTGATGGAGGAGCGAGATGTTGTTCGCAACCGTACGTAGAACCGGTGCCGCACTGGCGGTGTTCGGTGCCATCGCGGTGACTCTGCCGGCCACGGCTGCCGCCGATGCCACCGACGACTATCCGATCCCCAATCGAATGCTCAAGACGACATGTACCGCCGAGCAGATCATGGCTGCCGCACGGGATGTTCGACCCGTTTACTACGAGCGCTACATGATCGACTACAACAACAAGACGCCCGACATCCATCAGGCTGTTCAGGATCGGATTCATTGGTTCTACTCGATGGATTACGCGGACCGTAGAGCGTACTCCGAGGAAATCGCCACCAATATCTACGGTGAGCCGCTTGTGTTCAGGTGGCCGAACTGGGCGAAGCTGTTCTTCAACAACAAGGGCGTGGCGGCCCGAACCACCGACATCTGCCATCAGTATCCACCCGGCGACATGTCGGTCTGGACGTGGTAGCGGCTCTGTTGAGGCTGCGCATATAGCTACTTAGAGACCGAACTGGTCCTCGATGATCCCCAGCCACACTTGTGCCGCATCGATCGCGACCTTCTCACTGATAAATGCATGCTGGGTCCCGGTGTAAACGTCGCGGAACGCCCGTTCGAGCCGGCTGCCCTCGCGGATCGCGCTCGTTCCGGCGACGAGGTGGGCCCATTCGGCACACCCGCGGGCGGTATCGGTGGCGAACACCGCCGCTACCCGCATGTCAGCGCGCAGTGTCGGAGTCAGCTCGCCCCCCGCGGCGACTTCCGCTTCGGCCGTGGTGAACGCGTCGAGCACCAGAAGCCTGGCCGCCCGCCAGGCCGCGACGTGGTGTGCCAATCCCTTCTGGAAGGTGGGTCGGCTTGCCAGCGCCGCCATGTCGCTCATCCGATACTTCGTTTCCGCGAGCTCAGCGACGTCGTCGAGCATGCTCTTGGCGACGCCGAGCACCCAGGCAGCGTGACCTGCGGCGGTCACCGGCATCATGCCCATCCGGGTAACAGGCGAACTCCCCCGCATGGGCTCGCGGGTGAACAGCGCAAACGTGCGGCATTGCGGAACAAACACGTCGTCGATGGCGTAGTCGTAGGAGCCGGTGCCTTTCAGCCCCTGCACGTGCCAGCCGTCGTTGAACCTGACCTGATCGCGCGGGAGCACTGCGACCTGCATGTCGGGCACGCCCTCGCTTACCCAACGGGTCTCGCCGTCGACCATCGGCAGGAATCCAGTTGCGACGTACTCGGAGTGGCCGGTGCCTGACCCGAAACTCCATGAACCTGTCAGCCGATAGCCGCCGTCGACGGCGACGCCCTGGCCGTTGGGGAAGAACTGACCGCCCATGGTGACGCGGTTGCCGTTGGCGGTGAATACCTCGGCAAAGCCGGCGTCGGGCAAGTAGGTGGCCGCGGCGAACGCCGAGGGCAGATTGGCGATGCCAATCCAGCCGAACGACCCGTCCTGCCACGCCATTTCGATCCAGGTTTCGATCATATCGGCGAGCGACGGTTCGATCCCGCCGGCGGCGGTCGGGTTGAAGGCCGACATCAGACCGGTGGACCACATCGCATCGATGATCGGTGTTGTCAGTGTGCGGTTCTGCTCGGATTCAGCGGCCTCTGTGCGCACAAGATCGCGCATCTCACGGGCCAGGCTGACGATGTGGTCAGGGGGGTGGGAAATCTGTGGTGCCCGCGTCACGGGTCGACCGTACGCGTTCAGGCCAACGTGGTGAACACATTGACCATTTCTGTCATGTTGGGGGCAGGTGATGCGGTGAGGACTCTGTTATGTGGGGGACAGATTCTGTTGTGTCGGGGACAGATTCTGTTGCGTCGGGGACAGATGATGCCGTGAGGGCCTCGGCCGGACCCGGTATGGGGCCCATCGCATGTTGGACCCCGGATAGGTGCGGTAGTTGGGCAGGCGTCTCGGCCAGTTCCGGTGCTACCGCTTGATCGGCGTTCACCGGAGCATTGCTGCCCGTCGGAACATTGGCGCCCACCGGAACATCGCTGCCCGTCGGAACATTGGCGCTGACCGGCACATTGCTGCCCGTCGGAACATTGGCGCTGACCGGCACATTGCTCTGCGTCGGAGGCGACCATGATTGCTGGGCGTGGGACGGAGTGGCGACCACCTTGCGCACGGCGGGGGCCTCGGAGGGAGTGGCGACCAC
>JBMYXJ010000570.1:0-2534 GCA_049608285.1 Mycobacterium sp.
GCAACGGTCAGCGCCGACGATGCCGGGTGGGCCCATCGGGTCGATACGGCGCTTCGCGCGCTCGAGGAGGCGATCGAGAGCGGCAACGAAGGGCGCGACGGCGACCAGGCGTCATGGCCTGGAGGGATTTCCGACATCGGCATCACGCCGGCGGTTTACGATCCCCGCGGGATCACGGACCGCCCGGCGAGCTGGGGGGACGATGGCGACCGCTAAGCCGCCTCGAAGCCTCCCCAACCGGTGGCGCAGCTCGGCGGGGTTGCTGCTCGGAGTTCAGACCGAACTCCGTATCCGCCGGCGAGCGGGGAGGCGGCGGCTGGTCTTGCACGCTCCGGACCTGGGGCCACGCTTCGACGAGGTTGTCGCGGACGAGCTCCCCGGCCGTGGGTGGGCCGTGCGCGAGATGCCGCACGTCCGCGCCGTGTGGCGGCGGCTGCATGCCCGCGGGGTCGCCAGCTATGCCGGCGACCGGACAGCCGAGGACCGGCCGATCTGGGTCCTCGAGCATGGGGGCGACCATGGCTAGCGTCGAGTGCGTGCACGGCCTCCCATCGCTCCGGACGGTACCGCTGGTTTCGGTGGTGGTACCGGACAGCGAAGAGGCTCGTGATCCGGCCTACTGGGCTGGACGCTTCCCTGATGTCGTCTTCGAAATCTGGCTGCACATCGGACATTCGGGGGGACCGCTTCCGGCGGACGCCTGGCGGTCACGTCGTATGCTCGGTCGCTTCTCGTTTCACTCACCGCTGGCTGAGCCGATCCCAGCGGTTGGCTACACGGTCCCTCAGACGGTCGCAATACGGATGCCCGATGGCTCACTTCGCCGGGCGACGGTGTCCGGCCGCACTCACCGGTCCGGACTGACTGAATACGGCCTGGTGCTGCGGTCGACCGACACCCAGGCGCCAGGGGTCTGGCGCGAGCTGATGAGGAGGCGCGATGTTGCGTGACGATGCCGTGGTCCTCGTTCGACACCCGAGCCTAGGGGAGGGGGCATGCTATGTCGTCGACCACGTCGAGCGGATCGCGGTGGTATACTTCTATGGGCTGTTCCGGGCCGTGGTCGTCGGGCTGGCGGAGCTCGACGCTGTCAGGCTCGCCGATGGGTAGCGCCTCCTGGTCGCGTCGGACGACGACGCAAGACCGGATCGTCGCTGCGTTGCTCGACTCGGGAGGCGGGCTCACGGTGCGCGAGCTCCGCGACGAGCACTTCCCCGAGCTCGGGAGTCTGGCCGCCCATCTGAGCAACCTCGTCCGAAGCGGTCGGGTGGCGACCAACGGACGGAGCTACCGGCGCCGCTACTGGGCCACGTCGCCCCCCTCGGAGCTGCCCGCGGGGTGGTGTGCCGTAGGAAGCGCGCTGAGGCGTCTAGACGGCGTCCGGATTTTGGGCCGGCCAGGACTACCGGTCGGGCGCCGCTGGACCGCAACGGCCCCAACAGGCGCCGAATTGACGCTGTTTCATACCGTCCCCCCCGGGGACACCGCCGCTGCCTGTCGCGCCGTCGACACCGCCTGGCCGCCTCCTACGTGGATGAGGGCAGGCGATAACCAACTTCACAAGGGGTGAATGATGAAAGGACTGGAAGAGGAAGGCGGCCAGCTGGCCGCAGACGGCCGGATGCCGGACGAAGAGGCCATCGCGCGGGCCCTCGAGGGCCTGGATCTGGATTCGGTCGACTTCGGTCGACTCGATGAGATCGCGGAAAACCTCAAGCGATGGGATCCCGGGCATTGTGCCCGGACGGCCAAGCAATACGGCCTCCCGCTGCCTGCTGGCGCGGCGGGGGCAAAGCCGGATGTCGCCCGGGCCTGGGTCGGCGGGTTGATCGCGGCGCTGCTGGGCTCGAGGGAGGGCGGGCCGCCGATCGTCCCTTCGCAGGGCGTGGCGTCAGCGGCTCGCGCTGAGCTCCAGCACGCCCCGGCGCCAGGATCGGAGGCGGAGGCCCTTCTAGTGGCCTATAAAGCCCGTTTCGGGTTTCCGGATACGCACAGCGTCGAGGAAGTGCGCGAGGCGGTCGATCTCTGGGAGCAGGCGCACGGCCGACCCAGCCCCGTCCGCCCCTGGCTGGACGCCACGGCGCCGCCTCGGGAACCCCCGACGACGGTCGACATGGTCCTGACCCACGGCTGCGGCCGGTTCAGCGCGGTCCACCCTGCCAACCCGCGTGTGACGTTCGACATCATGCTTACGAGCGCCTGGCCGGCCTGCGACTGTGACGAGGACGGGCAGCCGGTATTGACGGGCGGGTTCACCCGTCAATACGCGGTGGTCGGCCCCCTGGGGCCCCGCGACGCTCCCGTCCCCACCGGCGCCGAGGTCCTCCGGCAGTGGAGCCTGCAGGGTGAGGCTCGCGCATCGTTGCCAGGACAACCCCTGTTTCTTTGGGTACGCGTGCTCCGGCATGCGTGGCTTGAGGAAACGACTCCGGCCGAGCCCGTCGATGCCGTGACCGGCCGCTTCGCCTAGTCGTCGGCTCGGGGGATATGCTGGCTGCAAGGGGGGCATGATGCGACGTGTTTGGGTGCTGTTG
>JBMYXJ010000571.1:0-2532 GCA_049608285.1 Mycobacterium sp.
CGCCGGCGAGCGCCCGGCGCTGATCGGGCTTGCATTGTGGTCGCGCGACCTAGATGGGACAGTAGCCACGATTCGGGCGCTCGGAGGCCCCATCTCAGATCCAAAACCCGCAGTACAGGGTGGGCGTATCGCTAGCGTGTGGCACGGCCATCTCGATTGGGGGTTAGCCGTCATGGGCCGGTGATCTTGGCCCCCGGCGGTGCGATTCCCGGCGATGCGACTCGGCGCAGGTGGCGCGAGGTCTCGCAATCAGCGCAGGATTGTTGCGATGATCCCGGCGAGGTAGCCCAGGCGTGCCACCTCGCTGGGCCGGAATTCAGGTCCGCCCGGACGCCCCAGCACGACAGCGGTGTGCATATCGCCCAGGGGTGCGGCGGCCAGCGTCGTGTCCATGTCGCGCCACACTTGCGGCACCCACGTTGCGGTGGCATCGAGCGCCTCGGCGCTGTCGATCGGCAGCCACGGCATATCGGCGGCATGAGTTTCGGGCGCTCCCGGGCTGCCGACCACGCGCCGTGGCCGCGAATCAGCGAGCTGGGTGACGGTGCACCAGCTGACACGCAGCACTCGAGGAGCTTCGTTGACGAGCACCTGGAGCCGCTGTTGTGTGCCCTCTGCCGCGGCGACGTGGTCGATCAACTCCAGTTCCCGGTGGGCTTCGAGCAGCCCGGTGTGAGGTCGAATGCTGTCGACGTAGACACCGTTGAGTCTCTCGGCAGCGGTGATGAGCATGTCGGGCATGGCGCCGGGGGGCAGATCGACCACCAGATCGTCGACCGCGAGCCCCACAGCCCGATCAACCACATCGAGGGACAGGATGTCTGCCCCCACGGAGCCCAGTGCCACAGCCAATGCGCCGAGGCTGCCCGGCCTGTCCTCTAGCTTGACCCGCAGCAGATATGAAGGCACGGGAACACTGTTTCACGGAGCGCGGCCGGCAGGGGAGTCGGGCGTGACCGCGACGGCGGTGTTGAACCACGGGGGTGTTGAATGACGGAGGAGTTGAAGACGGCGGGGTTGAACTAGTCTTTGTGGCCGTGTCACAAATCTCTCGAGACGAGGTCGCTCACTTGGCGCGCCTCGCCCGGCTTGCCCTGACCGACAGCGAGCTGGACGGCTTCGTCGGACAGCTCGACGCGATCCTCGGCCATGTCAGTCGGATCCAAGCGGTCGACGTTACCGGGGTCGAGGCCACCGACAATCCGCTCAAAGACGTCAACGTCTTCAGGCCGGACGTCCCCCGGCCGTCGCTGACTCAGGAGCAGGCCCTGGCAGCAGCGCCGAAGTCCGCAGATGAGCGGTTCGCGGTCCCACGGATCCTGGGGGAAGACGAATGAACCTGACCAGGCTGGACGCGGCCACGCTGAGCGCCAAGATTGCCGCTGGGGAAGTGTCCTCGACTGAGGTGACGCAGGCCTGTCTCGACCAGATCGCGGCAACCGACGGCGACTACCATGCCTTCCTGCATGTTGGTGCCGATCAGGCGTTGGCGGCAGCGGCTACTGTCGACGACGCCGTCGCCGCCGGTGAGCCGCTACCGTCGCCGCTGGCCGGCGTACCGCTGGCCCTCAAGGATGTGTTCACCACCACCGACATGCCCACCACATGCGGTTCGAAGATCCTCGAGGGCTGGATGTCGCCCTACGACGCCACCGTGACCGCACGGCTGCGGGCAGCAGGCCTGCCAATCCTCGGCAAGACCAACATGGACGAGTTCGCGATGGGGTCATCAACCGAGAACTCCGCGTTTGGGCCCACCCGCAACCCCTGGAACCTCGACCGTGTGCCCGGCGGGTCGGGCGGCGGCAGCGCGGCCGCGCTGGCCGCCTTCCAAGCCCCACTGGCCATTGGGTCCGACACCGGTGGCTCTATTCGTCAGCCGGCCGCGCTGACCGCAACCGTCGGCGTGAAACCTACCTACGGCACGGTGTCTAGGTACGGTCTGATCGCCTGCGCTTCATCACTGGATCAAGGCGGGCCGTGCGCGCGCACCGTGCTGGACACCGCGCTGCTGCACGCGGTCATCGCCGGGCACGACCCATGCGATTCGACATCAGTCGGCGCAGCCGTGCCCGACGTCGTCGGCGCGGCGATGGCGGGCGCGACGGGCGATCTGGCCGGCGTGAAGGTCGGGGTGATCAAGCAGCTGCACAGCGGCGAGGGTTACCAGTCGGGGGTCCTGGACTCCTTCAATGCCGCGGTTGATCAGCTCACCGCGCTCGGTGCAGAGGTTCGCGAGGTCGATTGCCCGCACATCGACTACTCGCTGCCCGCGTACTACCTGGTCTTGCCGTCGGAGGTGTCCTCGAACCTGGCGAAGTTCGACGGGATGCGCTACGGCATTCGGGTCGGGGACGACGGAACCCACAGCGCCGAAGAGGTGATGGCGTTGACTCGCGCTGCCGGTTTCGGTGCCGAGGTCAAGCGCCGGATCATGATCGGCACCTATGTTCTGTCGGCTGGATATTATGATGCCTATTATCTGCGGGCGCAAAAAGTCCGCACGAAGATCGCCGATGACTTCCGCAACGC
>JBMYXJ010000572.1:0-2531 GCA_049608285.1 Mycobacterium sp.
CCCAGCCTAGTCGTTTGGCCAATTGCCGACAGACAGATCCAGGAAGGCCGCGCGAGCCTCGCCGACCCACTCCCGTCCATCGTCACACTTGAGCCGGATGACCTCTCGGCCACCGTCAACCGCCAACCACACCAAGTCTGCGGCGTCAGGACCAGGCCTGGAGATCTGAACCACAGCAGATACGGCGGGGCCCGGCTCGATGTCTGGCGACGGTTCACCCACGAACCAACCATCCCCGCTGATGTCAGCCGCATTCCTGAGCCACACATCCAACGGCGCAGATTCGAGGCCAACCAAACGCGGCACTCGACTCACTCCCATCAAGTCGAACCGGAGCTGATCGATGGGCCGACTGACGACGGGCAGGCTGCAGACGAAGCCAATCGGGAGTCCCTTGAGAAGTTTTCGCCGCACCTTGTCGCCAATGAGACCCGCCTTGATTGCCCTCTGGACAATGTCTTCATTCTTCATCGTGCCGCCTCCATCTGAATGTTTTCAGTGTTCAGAGTAATACCAATCCGGTTGGCCGGGCGAAATACGTGACACTCCGCATACGCCACTTGGTGAAACGTCGTGGCAGGCGAATCAAGAATGGCTCACAAGCCCCGCTTGAACCCCGCTTATATCTGTGGCAAAGTCACGGGTAATGACCGCCGCCTGCGCCATTCCGCCTGACGTCCTGACCCCTTCGATGCGGGTCCGCGCGCGACTCAAGATCCTGGGGTGGACGATCGAGACCCTCGGGGCTGCTCGCGCTGCGCGTGAAGATCGGCAGTTCCCCTACACCGAGGGGACGGTTCGCGGCTGGCTCCGACGGATGGACCTCGGGGTCGCGACGAAGCGCACGATGGACGCCATCGCGAAGACCATCGGCGTCAACTCGGCGTCGTTCTTCACTCGCGACAACCCGATGCACCTCGTCACGTCGCCGACGAAGGACTACACCCATCGATACGGCTGGCTCCGATCGGATGAGCACATCCTGCCGGCGGGCATGGGGTGGCCGAAGCCGAAATCGAAGAGGCGACAGCAGGACACGATGCTGACCCGCATCGAGGTCGCGATGTCTGTCCGCGGGCTGAACCGCGAGCAGGTGGCGAAGAAGATCGGGGTGGGCCGGACGAAGTTCTGGCGGACGTGGCGTCGGATCAAGTCCTGGATCTTGCGCGGCTTCGTCTGCTTCGGCTCCCGCAGCTTCGAGCACCGGAAGCTCAACGCGCTGATCGGGAAGATCGCAGGGGCCCTCGACCTCGACATCAACGACCTCTACCCGACCAAGTCGGGCAAGGAAGGCTGGTTCAAGATCCTCGACCCGAGGGTGAGTCGGTTCCGGGGTGAGGAGCCCTACGTCTGGACGAGTCGTCAGCCGGGCAGCGTGTTCATGCGCGAACCGGCGGCACCCCATCCGGGTGATGCGCTGTACGACATGATGATGGAGAGGATCAAAGCTCTCGATCTCGACTACCCGACTTGGATCCGATTCCTCGACGCCGTGCAGCATTACAATCTGAGCCGCACCAAGGTCGACATCAGGCGAGAGATCCGAGAGCAGTACGAGAACCCGCTCTTCCTCAAGCAGCTTGCCGAGGCGCTCTTCCTCGATGGGCCCGACGATCTCGAGGACAGCGAACGGGGGCGCAAGCTCCGCAGCAAGCCGGCGAGCCGGGCGAAGCTCGAGTTGTATGCCCACCGCTTCAAAGAGTTCGACCGCCTCTGCGCCCACAAGTACGGCCGCAGAGTGTATAGCGACGAGCACGACATCACCTATCACGGGTCGAAGGCCCAGATCGAAGAGTGGTGCTCGAAGGCGCAGGCGTTCCTTGACCCGGAGTGGGTTGACCACTGGTCGGGGTTCTCGCTGTCGATGGTCGACGCTCGAGAGCGATGGAACGGCTGGCAGGCCGACATTCAGGCCAACGAGCGCTGGTACAGGCGCGAGCTCAGACGCGAGCGAAGCCTCGGCCTGGTCAGGCGGCCACTCTGGCCCATCCTCGACCCGGACCATTCCTTCCCGGAATTCATCACAGACGGCTGACGGCAGCTTCGGCGACGAGCGGGGCTGACACGCCACTGGTGCGCCTCCTCTGCGCGCCTGGATGAAGGCGCCCCTACCTCCGGCATTCGCAACCCACCTTCCGACGTCTGCACCCCATCCACAGCCTCAGAATCGCCCCGATATCGTACATTGAGCGCCGCATTGCGGCTCTTCGGGCGCTGATTGGGCGGTTGGCCGTCTGAGTGGTTCGCGAGCGGCCGTCGATTGAGTGCGGATCGAGTTCCTTCGGGCATCTGTGAACGTAACCGTGCTTTTCGCCGATCTGCGATCCAGATTCCGTTGGCAGCGTTGCACTTAGCTGGGGTATTGCAGATCCTCTATTTAGTATTACTATATAGAGCTGAGGCAGAAGACAAGTAGGATAATGTGCGCAAACTCTCGATGTCGGTCACCGATTCTCGAATGATCGGGTCTTCCACGTATAGACCTCAACGTGGTCAGCCGGCAGGATGGTCACCACACGGAACAAGGAGGG
>JBMYXJ010000573.1:0-2526 GCA_049608285.1 Mycobacterium sp.
GTCGGGATCGAGCAGGCTCACCGCCGGCACCGCGATTTCAGTGAGCCCGCGCTGGCGGCGGGCCTCGCGCAGCAGGTTGGCGGGGGCGAACAGTGCCGGAGCCGCGTAGTCCTTGGGAGTCAGCAGCGGATAGACATCGAAGTGGGAATCCACGGCAAGATCACAACACTCTTCGTCCGAAGCCGCGCCGATACTTAGAGGAATTGCGCAATTGTCACCAGTTTCCATCGTGGGATTGCGAGACTAATCACATGGCCACCACTCGCGCTGCCAGTCTAAAAGACACGTTCTTAACGCCGGTGTCACCGCAAGCCAAGAGCGGTCAGATCGCACTCACAGGTCTGCGGCTGCTGGTCGGCTTGCTGTGGGTGGAGAACGTGGTGTGGAAAGTGCCGCCGGACTTCGGGGAGCGAACCGGGGGCGGGCTGTTCTTCTGGACCCGCCTCGCGGTCGACTACCCGGTGTTCACGCCCTTCAGCTGGGCGGTCGAGCACATCGTGCTGCCGAACTTCACCCTGTTCGGCTGGGGAGTACTGGTGGCCGAGTCGGCGTTGGCGATCATGCTGTTGACCGGAACCGCAGTGCGCCTTGCAGCCCTGCTGGGCATCGGCCAGTCGATCGCGATCGCTCTGTCGGTTGCCGAAGCCCCCCATGAATGGCCGTGGGCCTACGCGCTGATGATCGGCGTGCACGCGGTCCTGTTCTTCGGGCCCGCAGCTCAGTACGCCGCCGTCGACGCGCTGCCACAGGGCACAGCCGGAGCGGCGCGCCGGCTACTCGGCGGCTGGGGGTTGGTGCTGACCGCGATAGGGCTCATCGCGTTGTGGGTGCACCTGCGGTACAGCCGCAACGCCCATGTCGGCGTGCGGGATTGGGAACTCTCGTTCGGTGACTACAACCTGCGTGGCGCGCTGGCGTTGGTCGTGGTGGCCGCGGCAATGCTGGCAGCAGCGCTGCTGGGCCGGCGTGTGGTCGCGCTAGCTGCCGCAGCTGTCGCCGCTGTCGCCGCAATTTCCATCTATGTTCAGTATGGCCGCACTCAGGTGTGGCTTGGCGGGACAACCAGCACCGCCGTTGTCTTCGTGTCAGCGGCGGTGATCGGCTTTGCAACATGGCACCGGCTAGGCAGGCCAGACCAGACCTGATATTGACGCGGAATTCCGAAGCGAGGACATGGACGCGCTCCGGCTAGCTGGGTTCGCGCTGCGGCTTTGTGTGTTGGTGTACCCAAATCGCTTGCGTCGCTATGCTATTCGGCGCATGAGAACGGCAGTGAACTGCTGGGTCGACCCCCACGGGGTGAGGTGGTCCTCGCCAGCTGTCGCAACGAGCTCGTAGCCGGTGAATTCGCGCGCCAGCTCCTCATGGGTGTAGCGGACGATCGGCAACCCGCTGCAGTGAGTTGGCCCGTCCGGGCCGAACGTTGCCACCACCAGCCAACCGTCGGGTGTAAGACATCGGTTGAGGGATGCGAGGTAGTCCGCTCGTTCGTCGGGCTCGGTCAGGAAGTGGTAGACCGCTCGGTCGTGCCAGAGCCGGTACTGCCGATCGCCGGTGAGGTCGAGAACATCGGCCACTTCGAGAACAACATCGGCGCCCGCCGGTCCGAGGCGGTCGCGAACTGTGTGCAGGGCCGTGACAGACAGATCGATCGCAGTCAGGTCACGGTAGCCGCGTTCTAGCAGGTGGTCGACCAGGGTCGACCAGCCCGCGCCCACATCGATGACCGGTTCATCACGCCCGACGCCGGCCTGGTCGACCAAATCCAACGAAAGTCCGGGCACCGACTGCCACCACGAGACTCCATCGACATGGTGACCGTGGTGCACGTCCTCCCAGAACCCCTGGCGGGATTCGTGGTCGGCAGGACGGCCGGGTTGGTCCATAGCCGCCATCCTAAACAGGCTGGGGCAAACCCTGACCCGGTCACTGTCATGTCGCTGTCCTTCTATCGCGCGGGCACGCCGAGTTACCGCTAACGTGGATCCCCGTGACTATTCGGGAACCCGAGTCAGACACTCCGGCCGGCCTGGCGGCTGCTGAGCGAGTGGTCGACGGTGGTGAGATGGATTGCGGTAGCGGGCTTCTACTGCTCATCACCCGCGCCATGCGACGACTCGAACCGGGCCAGCTACTCGGAATCCGAAGCGCCGAACCGAGCGTCCTGTCGGATCTGCCCACGTGGGCAGAACTGGTCGGCCACACGCTGGATTCCCAGCATGCTGAAACCCCAGACGGGCCATGGTTTTTCCTGGTGCGCAAGGCCACGGTCACCACCAAACCCTCGACCGTCTTCAGCCTGGGGGAACGAACACCGGTCGGCCAGCGTTTGTGGGTGTATACGAACTTCGACTGCAATCTGGCCTGCGGATACTGCTGCGCCCAGTCGTCCCCTCAGGCGCCAAGGCGGCGCCTGCAGCTCGCCACGGCTCGGGAAATATTCACCGAGTTCCGCACACTCGGCGGGCGTGAGCTGTTCTTCACCGGCGGCGAACCCTTCATGCACCCGGACTTGGGCGATCTCGT
>JBMYXJ010000574.1:0-2519 GCA_049608285.1 Mycobacterium sp.
ATCGTTAGGGTGCAGTCCTGCATAGGGGCCCCCGCGACCACTTCCTGCACGGCGCTGGCGCCAACCGGGCGTGCGCGCCGTTTGCATTGGACCGCCAACCGGTTGGGGCGGTGGCCGACGATCAGGTCGACGCCCCAGTCGCCGGTCACCGATGTCATGATCACCGGCACACCGCACGAGCGCGCGATCCGTGCGACGTAGTCTTCGAACTCCGTGCCTGACATATCCTCGCCGGCCGCCCGATCGTTGGTTCCCGGCGTCGCAGCACCCACGACGGTGGCCAACAAGAAGCGCGGGGCTGCCGATGAGACGATCGGGGCCAGCACTGCGAGCACGGCGCTTACAGTGAGGCCCGCGCCCATCAGATACGCAGTGGCGCCCACGGCTACGCCGAGCGCCGCGTACAACTTCCACCGAAGCCTGGTCACGCACGCATGGTAGGCCTTGGGCATGACATCTCAGGCCTGGGTGGGGCCCAGTCGTCCTTCGAATCGAATCGGATCGGCCGCGGCCGCATCGGTTGCGGCGCTGTCCCCCAATCGGGGAACGGAGATTCCCTCGAAAAAAACACGTGATCATCCGACAGGCGGAATGGGCCAGTCGCCATAGTGATCTCACATTGACAACATTGTGGACAATAGACGCTGAGCTACCTGCGAAGCACGGCGTCAGCAAAGCGCTGCACCGCCTTTGTCCCCGTCCGGGCTGCCTGCTCGTGACCAGGTCGGGCGCGGGTGTCGATTGTCCCGGTTGACGGCTCCAGTGTCACCTCGGCAAGTAACTCACCGGTTGTCGGATCGCATACTGCCCAGGAATATAGAATCTCTGAATCCCATTGTGTTGCACGATATGCCACGTACTCCGCGCGGCACTCTCCAAGTTGGGCCAAGGCTGGCCGATCATCGACCCGGTGATCGGCGCGGAGTGCGCGTAGATACCAGGTGCCAGCGTTGATCTCGACGGGTTCCACCATATGAGTGTGCCACCCCCGGAAATGGGATCGGCCCCGCTCCCATCGGCTTGTGACCGTTGAGGCGGGGCCGCTCCACCCCTCAGCTAACTGACCTGCCCCCGTGTAGCAAACAGTACGCGATGACGCGCTTGTATGGAACTCTTATTGATAAGTGCGTTGTTTTTGCGGTTTTCAGGCAGGGTTTGATGAACAACATCAGGCGGACCGTCTATCCAGGCAACTATCTCTGGAAACAGACAGCGAATCAGGCCCTGCCATCCTGACGCGGAACGATCGGCCCCTGGGTACGGTGGTAAGACGAGGGCCGCCGCAGGCGTTCCCGTATCGGAGGGGCAGATGAAAGTACTGATCACAGGCGGCACGGGCTTTGTCGGCGCGTGGACTGCCAAGGCTGTACAGGAGGCGGGCCACGACGTCCGGTTCCTGGTGCGGAGCGTGGAACGGCTGACCGCCAGTGCGGGGAGCATTGGGGTCGGCGTCTCCGACTTTGTCCTGGGCGACATCGCCGATGCTGCCTCCGCCGCTGAATCCTTGGACGGTTGCGACGCTGTGATCCACTGTGCCGCAATGGTGTCCACCGATCCCGCTCGAGCCGATGAGATGCTACACACCAACCTCGAAGGGGCTCGCAACATCTTGGGGGCAGCCGCCGCCCGAGGCCTGGATCCGATCGTTCACGTTTCGAGTTTCACCGCGCTGTTCCGCCCTGACCTCGACGTGCTGCACGCCGACCTGCCGGTAGTAGGTGGCAGCGACGGCTATGGCAGGTCCAAGGCCGTAGTCGAGGCGTACGCCCGCGGGCTCCAGGACGGCGGCGCCCCCGTCGACATCACTTATCCCGGCATGGTGCTCGGTCCACCAGCCGGTGAACAGTTCGGCGAGGCTGCCGAAGGTGTCGAGGCTGCGCTTAAGATGCATGGGGTGCCGGGCCGGAGCGCCGCCTGGACGGTCGTCGACGTTCGTGACCTCGCGGCCCTACATGTTGCACTGCTGGAGCCAGGGAAGGGGCCGCGCCGCTACATGGCTGGCGGGCAGAGGATCCCGGTCGACAAGTTGGCGTCGATGATCGGGGACGCCACAGACCGCTCGCTTGCGGTATACCCGGTTCCCGACACCGCGCTGCGCGGCGTCGGCGCGCTATTCGACACCATCGGCTCCTACCTGCCGTTCGAGACACCTATCAATTCCGCTGCAATGCAGTACTACACGCAGATGCCGCCGTCCGACGACGCCCCCGGTCAGCGCGACTTGGGCGTCACGCAGCGCGACCCAGCCGAAACACTGGCAGACACCGTGGACGGTCTGCGGCGGGTCGGCCGGATCTGACCGCCTCTCCGCTGGGAAACAGCTAGTCGCTGTTGATCTCGCAGAGCACGGTGCCCTGGGTGATCGCTGCGCCGGCCTCGGCAGACAAGCCGGTGATAACGCCATCCTTGTGGGCGGTGACGGGGTTCTCCATCTTCATGGCCTCGAGAACCACCACCAGGTCGCCTTCTGCAACGGTCTGCCCCTCCTCGACGGCGACCTTGACGACGGTGCCATGCAT
>JBMYXJ010000575.1:0-2514 GCA_049608285.1 Mycobacterium sp.
GCCAACCAGCCGGTTTTCCGGGACCGCAACGGGCTGGCCGCGGCCACGACATATCAAGCGGTGATCGACGCGGAGCGGGCGCCCGAGGTGTTCTCCAATGCGGGCGGAATCCGTCCGGATCAAGGACCGCTGCCGCACATGATCGACATGGACGATCCCGAACACCTGCTACGGCGCAAGCTGGTCAATTCCGGATTTACCCGCAAGCGGGTGCGTGACAAGGAGGCGTCGATAGCCGCGGTGGTCGACGACCTGATTGATGCGGTATGTGAACGTGGCGAATGCGACTTCGTCTCGGATCTTGCCGCGCCATTGCCGATGGCCGTGATCGGCGACATGCTCGGCGTGCGCCCCGAGCAGCGCGAAATGTTCCTGAAGTGGACAGACGACCTGGTCGTCGCTCTGAGTTCGACTGTCGCCGAAGCCAACTGGCAGGCCGCATTGGATGCCTACGCCGCCTATACGCAGTTCACCCTGGACACGATCGCGGCCCGGCGCAAGGAGCCGACTGATGATCTGACCAGCGTTCTGGTGCATGCCGAAGTGGACGGCCAGCGGCTGACCGACGATGAGATCGTCAGCGAGACGCTGCTGATCCTGGTCGGCGGTGATGAGACCAGCCGGCACACCCTTTCCGGCGGCACCGAACAACTGATTCGTCACCCCGAACAATGGGAGCAGCTGCAACGTGACCCAGACTCGTTGCTTTCCGGCGCGATCGAGGAGATGCTGCGTTGGACGTCGCCGCTCAAAAACATGGCCCGCACGGTCACGCGCGACACCGAGTTCTACGGGACGCAACTGCGCAAGGACGAGAAGATGCTGCTGATGTTCGAGTCGGCCAACTTCGACGAATCGGTGTTCGAGGATCCGAACAGCTTCGATATCACCCGAGATCCGAACAGTCACTTGGCATTCGGATTTGGCACGCATTTCTGCTTGGGCAATCAGTTGGCCCGTCTCGAACTGAACATGATGACCCGGCGGGTGCTGGAGCGGCTGCCTGACCTGCAGCTCACCTCAGCGGATCCACTGCCTTTGCGGCCCGCTAACTTCGTCAGCGGACTGGAGTCGATGCCTGTGGTGTTCACCCCGTCCCAACCGTTACGTTCGGGGTAGCTAGCTGAAAGGGGTGCAGCTGGCTGGGCGCTGGCCCGGTTGCACCCCGTGCTGGGCTAGTTTGGTGGGAATCCCGGACCCGCGGTGTGCAGCCCGGACGGTGTTAACGCATACGTGTTCACCGGTGGCCGAATGACCGTGATCAATACGGGGTCCGTAGCGAATCCAGAGTCAGTACCCTCTAATTGAGACGTGCGGTTGTGGCCGGACCATCTGAACTGGCCCACGTGATCTTTACCCCGGTGATGGGTCCACTGTCGTGAGAGTTGGGGCAGAGCGCTCATCAGGAGATCACATAACCCGTATGGGGCATGTGTGGTGGCTCATGCCCGACAGCGCGGGGTGCATCTGTTGACGGACTAGGCAGCGAGACTGCGCGCTACACCGGCCGGTCGGAAGCCATTCTCGCGAGGAACTCGTCATGACCGAAGATTCCTGGCAGCCCGCCCGTGTGCATCAGGATAGTGCGGTCGCCAGGGCGGATATGTCCGTCGCGGACTGAAGTAATAAGGCCGGCTAGCGCGCGACCTGTGTAGACGGGATCCAGAACGATTCCTTCGGTGCGTGCCGCTAAGTTCATCGCGTCCATGACCGTTGGATTTAGGTGCGCATAGCCGCGGCCTACCTGGTCATGGCAGATTCGCAGCTGCAGCGGCGTCTCTGCCGGCTCCTGATTCGTGAGTTCTGTGACTCTGTGACCGGGTTCATCGATGGCTCCGCAATGCACGCCCAGCACATGGGCTGCTCCCAGGCGGCGGACTAGCCCGGCCATCGTTGCCCCGGTTCCCAGTGCGACAACCACGTGATCGGGAAACGGTCCCTGGGCGAGGAGTTCCTCCGCTGCAGCTTCGTATGCATTCGCTGATAGTGCCGTCGATCCTCCCAAAGAAATGACAGCAGGGCGGTGCCCTTCTCGGCGCAGATCCTGGACGACACCCTCCACATGGGCAGCAAGGTCGCTTAAACTGTCGGCATCAGCCCACACGATCGTGGCGCCGAACAGATCGTCGAGAACCACGTTGCCGCGCGACGGCGTTTGCCCAGAACCCCTGAGTACCAGCATGACTGGAATGCCCAACCGGGCACCCGCGGCCGCAGTGAGGCGGGCGTGGTTGGACTGGGCAGCCCCACTGGTCACTAGCAGTGTCGCGTCCTCGCGCAGTGCCTGCGCGCATAGCCACTCAAGCTTGCGAACCTTGTTCCCGCCACCGCCAAGGCCGGTCAAGTCATCGCGTTTGACCCACAAATCGTCGGGAGTCAACCCAATCGCCGTCGACAACCGCGGAGCCCCCTCAAGCGGCGTGGGCCACGATCCGAGCGACACGACCTGGTCCATTGTCACTGTCGCAGTCTAGCCGGGACTGTTCGCAGGCTATTGGTGTTGCGGCGTCTCAT
>JBMYXJ010000576.1:0-2509 GCA_049608285.1 Mycobacterium sp.
GCAGAGAGCTGCAACACCCCTACCTCTTCGCTGGCCAACTCACCCTCCACCTGAACCGACAGCGACACGGGCGGCTCGCTCGACAGCACACCGACCAACAGGCCCAGCTTGCGAACCAGGTCCAGCCATGGGGCGACCTCTTCGCCGACGACGCCGCCGCCGACGTTGACCGCATCCGGTACGAACTCCCCTGCCAGCGCGAGCTTCACGCTAGCGGCGACATCGGTGCCCGCGCGGTCCTGCGCCTCGGCGGTGGAAGCGCCCAGGTGGGGCGTGACCACCACCTGCGGCAAGTCGAACAGCGGACTGTCGGTGCACGGCTCGGTTGAGAACACGTCCAGACCTGCGCCACGCACGTGACCGCTGGCAATGGCTTCGGCGAGCGCAGCCTCATCGATCAACCCGCCGCGGGCTGCGTTGACGATGATGACGCCGGGCTTGGTCTTGGCCAGCGCCTCCCGGCCGATCAGCCCGGCCGTCTCTTTGGTCTTGGGTAGATGGACAGAGATAAAGTCCGCACGGGCGAGTAGTTCATCGAGTGTCAGCAGCTCGATGCCCAGCTGCGCGGCGCGCGCATGCGACACATACGGGTCGTAGGCCGTGACGACTGCGCCGAACGCGGCGAGTCGCGCGGCCACCAGCTGTCCGATGCGCCCGAGGCCAACCACCCCGACCGTCTTTCCGAAGATCTCGGTGCCCGAGAACGACGACCGCTTCCAGGTTTTCTCACGCAGTGTGGCGTCTGCGGCAGGTATCTGGCGCGCGGTGGACAGCAGCAGCGCCACCGCATGCTCGGCAGCGCTGTGGATATTTGACGTAGGTGCGTTAACCACGAGGACACCGCGCGCCGTCGCGGCGTCGACATCGACGTTGTCCAGGCCGACGCCGGCGCGAGCGACGATCTTCAGCTTCGGCGCCGCGGCAATGACCTCGGCGTCGACGGTCGTGGCCGAACGCACTAGCAGCGCATCAGCGTCGCCGACCGCAGCCAGCAGTTTCTCGCGATCCGGACCATCAACCCAGCGGACTTCGACCTGGTCGCCGAGGGCTTCCACGGTCGATTCGGACAGCTTATCGGCGATCAATACAACGGGCAGACTCACCCGGCCAGACTAGTGGGCGGTATTTTCGGGCCGGAGGGCAGGAGCGATTGTGGACGTCACAGTGGTCGGCAGCGGGCCCAACGGGCTGGCCGCTGCAGTCATCTGCGCCAGGGCTGGTCTGTCAGTGCGCGTCATCGAGGCGCAGTCCACGGTGGGCGGCGGCGCCCGGACCCTGCGCGACCCCGAGTTCAGCGACGTGTCGCACGACGTCTGCTCCGCGGTACACCCACTCGCGGTGGCATCGCCGTTCTTTGCCGGGTTCGATCTGCCCGCGCGCGGTGTGACGCTGGCTGTGCCGGAGGTGTCCTACGGTAATCCGCTGCCGAACCGCCCGGCCGCGATCGGTTACCGCGACATGGAGCGCACCTGCGCTGAACTCGACGACGGTCCGTCGTGGCGCCGACTATTGGGTCCGTTGTCCGCTGATTGCCAGGGTGTGGTCGGGCTATTGCTCGGTGACAAGCGTTCGCTTCCGCCGAGCATTCCCGCCGCACTGCGGGTTGCGCCGCGGGTACTCGCCCAAGGCAGCCGGGCATGGGGCACCCTCTCCGGCGAAGACGCCCGAGCCTTGTTCACTGGTGTTGCGGCGCACACAATCTCGTCCATGCCCTCGTTAGTATCCGCGGGCGCGGGCCTGATGCTGGCGACGCTGGGGCATGCAGTGGGTTGGCCGATACCGATCGGCGGCTCGCAGGCTATCCCCGAAGCTCTGCTCGCCGACTTGCGATCGCACGGAGGGGAATTGGTGCTCGGCGAAGAGGTCACCGGCCCGCCTCGCGGCGTTGTGCTCTACGACACCGCACCGACGGCATTGCTACGCATCTACGGCGACCGGCTGCCGTCCCGCTATGCCGCAGCCCTGAGAAGCTATAGCTACGGGCCGGGTGTGGCCAAGGTCGACTTTGTGCTGTCGGGGGAAATCCCTTGGCGGGATTCACGTTTAGCGCATGCCCCCACCCTGCACCTGGGTGGTGACCGGGCACGGATGGCACAGGCCGAGCGGGAGATCGCCCAGGGCCGCCATGCTGAGTGGCCGATGGTGCTTGGCGCGCTCCCCCACCTCGTCGACCCCGGCCGGATCGACTCGCAGGGCCGCCGTCCGCTGTGGACCTACACCCACGTTCCACAGGGCTCACCGGCGGACATGGCAGATACGGTCACCGGCATCATCGAGCGATTCGCACCCGGGTTCGGGGACTTGGTGGTTGGCGTGCGCAGCGTGCCGGCCGCGAGCCTCGCCGAGCACAACGCCAACCTAGTCGGCGGGGACATCGGGGTTGGTGGCAACAATATGTTCAGCGCACTCACCGGCCCAACGCTGCGCTGGAATCCATGGTCAACCCCCGTCCCGAAGGCATACCTCTGCTCCTCGGCGACTCCGCCGGGCGGGGGGGTACACGGCATGG
>JBMYXJ010000577.1:0-2508 GCA_049608285.1 Mycobacterium sp.
GTCGGGTGCGTAGCCGCAGTTCCCGGTGACCGGCTCGGCTGTAGCCGGCGGGGGCGACCCCATTAAGCAGCCGAGCGTGGCCAAGGTAGCCACGGCAGCCACCGAACGGCGAAGAAAGCGTGTTGTCGGCGCGAAGCTCATCAGATTGTGCCATTCAGTCGTTGGTTGAGTGCATCGTAGGAACGGTGGCAGAGCTCAGGTCTCTGTCCCAGACAGGGCCGGATAGCTGGTATCAGTCATGGCGTTCTGTGACTGCGGGTTTCGAGCAGGCATCACCGTTGGCGCGGCGTGAAAGCACGTACAGGATCCAAATCACGATGGGCAGCATGATGTCGGTCCACAGCGGTAGGCCGATGTTGTAGGGCCTGGTGTTGTTCTCGACAGCCCAGTAGTAGATGTGCCCGGCGGCGTCGCCGAGGTATTGAACGGTGAGTACTACGATCGTGGCCAGCCAGAAGTTGCCGCGGAACCAGTAGGCCATGATTCCGACGACGCCGATCGCGAGGTCTCCCATCGCGTTCTCCCACTGGAACCCGCCATTGCCGCGGGTGTAGCCGATCATTTCAGCCACATTCGCACCGTCGAAGATATGGAATCCCGCGCCGACGATCGACGCGACGCCCACCACCCACACCATCCACCAGACCATATGTACATCGACGGCCAGTCGGTCCCGATGTCGCCGGGTCTGCACAAATCCGCCGACCAGGGCGATGAGCACCGCGACAACGACGTTCATATGATCCTCCTGACTATCGCTCCCAAACCAGCGCTCCTAATGCGGGTGGGAGTTGGCTACACGCGCACGTTGCGTGACAGTTCGTCCATCATTTCACGCACTACGGGTATCGGGTCGCACAAGTTGACGAGAGCATGACGCCCGCGGCTTCAGAAGTGAGAGGACTCAAAACACGAGCGCAGAGAAGTCCCTAGATGTCGCTCGGCAGTGGAACGTCCACTTTCGGAAGGCAGTTCCATAGTGCCTCCACCGCCAGCGGCCGAACCGTTCGCGATCGTCGCCGACCCTACGCGTCACCACGAGCTAGACGGTTCCGGCACTGTGGGTGACAACATCTTCGCACCAGCGACATTGGTCGTGGGGTCCCGGTTCGCGACCAAAATGCGGATGTTTGGCACACCGTACCGCAGCACGAGCACCGTCACCGAACTCGAGCCAGACGAGCTGATCGAGTGGCAGCTGCCCCTCGGCCACCGATGGCGGTGGGAGTTTATGGCGCTGTCACCCACGTTGACCCGCGTCACCGAGACATACGATTACCGCAACACCGGGCGGGTCAAAGACCGGTTGTGGTTATACGAACGTACGGGTTTTGCGAAGAATAACGCCGCCGGCATTGAAGCGACGCTGGCCAAGCTTCGCGGCCGCTACCTACAGGCGTAAACGTTTGCGCGGCGGCAGGGCGCGGATCATCACCTGCAGCGACGCCGCATCGGGGCCGGTGGAACACGAAAGAGTCTGGTAAGTGGGACTCTTGAAAACCACGTCAAGGCTGGCGTGTCTGCGCTCGGCGCCCGTACGGTGGGGGCGATGAGCCAAACCGCGTCGGCCGGCCTGCCGCCTGGGCCTCGGCTTCCGAAGTCGATCCAGGCCTGGTTGTTGTTGCGCCACGGCCTAGGGTTCGTTACCGCCTGTCGGCGCCGCTACGGCAAAGTGTTCACCCTGCGGGTGGCGTCAGTCGGCACGCTTGTGTATTTGGGCGATCCTGCCGACATCAAGACCGTTTTCGCCGGTGACCCGAAGATCTTCCACGCCGGTGAGGCAAATTCGATGCTCAGCGGGATGTTGGGTGAGAGTTCGGTGCTGGTGATCGACGAAGATATGCATCGTGACAGGCGTCGTCTGATGGTGGCGCCGTTCCACCGCGACGCCGTTGCGCAGCAGGCCGATGTCATCGCTGAGATCACCGCAGCGAATATTGCCTCCTGGCCGGTGGGCACAACGTTCCCGGTGGCGCCCAAAATGAACGAGATCACACTTGAGGTGATCCTGCGCACGGTCATCGGGGCCAGTGATCCGGCCCGGCTGGCCGCTTTGCGCGCGGTGATGCCGCGACTTCTCAATGTCGGGCCCTGGGAGACGCTGGCCATCGCGAAACCGAAACTGCAGAACCGTCGGCCGTGGCGGAGACTGCGCCGCAACATCGAGGAAGCTAATCGGCTGCTGTACGCCGAGATCGCCGATCATCGCGCCGACCCCAAATTGGCGGACCGTACCGACGTGCTGGCCATGCTGATTCGCGCTGCCGGCGAGGACGGCCGTTCGATGACTGATGTCGAACTGCGCGATCAGCTGATGACATTGCTGGCCGCTGGACACGACACCACCGCAACGGGATTGGCTTGGACGCTGGAGCGGCTGACCCGTAATCCCAGGGTGCTCGACAAGGCGGTGAAGGGCGAGCGGGCGACCGACACCATTGTCAAAGTGGTCGAGGCCTCGCTGACATTATACGCCGCGACCGGTTTGTTCTTTGCGGTGGTGATCTA
>JBMYXJ010000578.1:0-2490 GCA_049608285.1 Mycobacterium sp.
CAACCTCACGCAGGGTCTCTTCTTCGAAAATCGCTTCATAGTTCTTGATGCTCTTTCCATGAAACGGCGGGCTGAGCAGCTTGCGTCGGCGGCGATGGTCTTTGCCGTCGAGGGCGAACACCGACCCCGAGCCCAGTACCCGTGAGAGGTTGGGCTGGATGTTGCCGACGTCGTCGGTGCTGGCCGTGAACAACTGTTTGGCCAGCGCAGGATTGGTGACAATCACCGTTCTCCCGTAGATAGGCAACGTGAGCGTGAAGGCGTCGCCGTAGGAGCGAGCGATCCGGGCGACAGTCCACTTCCGCCAGACCGCGAAACCCACGCCCTGCAGGAACGCCGGGATACGTGGAGCGGGCGGCAGTCGCACCGGCAGCGGCGGCGCGAGCGCTTGCGTCGATGTGGCCGGCGCAGACGAACGCGACGTGACGATCGTTGCTTCGCTCATCGGGCTCTCCCGTTCAATCAGTTGGTACTACTGTGTACCGCGACCATATTCGGTACGGTACCGCTTAGTACCAGGACTGCGCAAGGGTGCACCGAGAAGGGAATGAGGTAGTTCTGACATGACGGTGCCGGCGCTCGCACCTGTGGCAGAGCGCCTGCTCGACGGCTTGTCCTCCTCGATCGGTGACCGCGGTTACCGGGAAACCACCGTCGCCGACATCGTGCGCCACGCCCGTACATCCAAGCGCACGTTCTATGAACAATTCGCCGGCAAAGAAGAGTGCCTACTCGAGCTGCTCCGCCGGAACAACGCCGACCTGATCGCCGCAATTCAAGCGGCAGTCGACGGGGAGGCTGATTGGCAGCTACAGATCCGTCAAGCTGTCGCAGCCTACGTCCAGCACATCGAAGCGCGCCCAGCTATCACGCTGAGCTGGATCCGCGAAGCTCCGGCGCTGGGTGCGGTCGCACGCCCGCTGCATCGACTGGCCATGGATCACCTCACCGACATGCTGGTCACGCTCACCCAGAGTCCCGGATTCCGCCGAGCGGAGCTGGCGCCGATCACCCCTCCGATGGCACTGATCCTGCTCGGCGGATTGCGTGAACTCACCGCGCTCCTCGTTGAGGACGGGGGCGACGTAGGCGCCATCGTGGAACCAGCCCTCGCCGCTGCGACGGCTATCCTCGGCCCGCGGTAACGATCAGCTCAACATCAGGCGCGCTGCCTTCTCCAACATCTGGGCAATCTCCTGGTATGACGCATAGCCCATGCCCGCGCGTACCAAGGCACCTGAGTAGAGCATCTCGAGTGCGTCGACGACATCGGGATCGGTGTCGGGGCCCAGCGCCGCGGCGAGGCGATCGCGGATATCGCGCCTGATGCGCAGCCGAAGCACCCCGACGTCGGGATCCCTGCCGAGTAGCGCGCTGGTAACCGCTCCGGCGAACTCCGGATCGTCAGCGACCAGAGATGAGATGTGGCTGAGTACCTCAATCACCTTCACCGCTGGATCACTGGTCTCATGGGTGGCACTGGGTGAACCGGCGAGCCGGCGCCAGAACACCTCTGCCACCAGATGTTCTTTGGACGAGAAGTACGTGTAAGCGGTGGCGGCTCCGACGCCCGCCTCGGCGGCCACTCGCCGCACCGTCAGCCCAGCGAAGCCTTCGCGACTGAGCAGTTCCACCGCGGCCCGGCCCAACCGGTCGACCGTGTCAGCTTGTCTAGCTGTCAGTCGGCGGCGAGTCGACTCCAGCACGGTATCGGACACATGTCCGGACGCTACTACAACCCACTAGCGCCGACAACGGTAAATTGGACCGCGATGAACTCCGTCGACCCTGCGCTGCCAGCGGCAACCTCCGCTCTTTTCGACCTCGCCGCCAACGTCACCGGATTCATGCCCGCTGACGAGGGCCACACTCTCTACACCACCGCCCTGGCCTATCTCGGAGGTGGAATCGGCGTCGAGATTGGCACGTACTGCGGCAAGTCCACCCTGTTCCTCGGCGCTGCGGCCAGGCAGACCGGTGGACTGGTCTACACCGTCGACCACCACCACGGGTCAGAGGAGCACCAGGCCGGCTGGGAGTACCACGACGCGACCATGGTCGATTCCGTTACCGGCATGTTCGACACCCTGCCAAGATTGAGGCACACGCTGGATGCCGCCGGACTCGATGAGCACGTCGTGGCCATCATCGGACGGTCACCCGTGGTAGCTCGAGGCTGGCGAACACCGTTGCGGCTCTTGTTCATCGACGGCGGACACACAGATGAGGCGGCCAACCGTGACTTCGACGGCTGGGCTCCTTGGGTCGCCGTCGGTGGCGCGCTGGTCATCCACGACGTCTTTCCCGATCCGGCAGACGGCGGCCAAGCGCCATTTCACATCTACCGCCGCGCCCTGGACACCGGTGACTTCAGCGAGGTCCGGGCGACCGGTTCGATGCGGGTGCTTGAACGGGTATCCGGACGGCCGGGCGAACTCGGCGTGGCTAGCGCTCGCTGACCACGCACTCGCAGTCGTATTCGCCTTCAAG
>JBMYXJ010000579.1:0-2489 GCA_049608285.1 Mycobacterium sp.
TAGGCATTCTGCTCCGTCATACATCCACCGACGGCCTCGATGGCCGCTACCCAGTCGTCATCTGGGTAGTTGCCGCATCGTTGTTGGTCTTCGTCGCCGTCGAGGCCGTTGTTCTGCGGCAGCGTCGATCTGCGCTACAGACGGGTTCTTTGCGGCTCTGACGATTACAGCGCCGAGTTGTGTGATTTCGTCGCTCGTCGGCTAGCGTTTGCTGGGGGTCTACTCAAGGAGGTAGTGATCGATGGCCGAGAGGCGCGCGTTGTGGTGTGCGGGCGTGATCTTTGTCGGCCTCGGCGCGGCCGCATTTACCGGAGCGGGTATCGCTGCAGCCGATGCAGACGGCTCCCACAGCGCTGATTCCAACAGTCGGTCAGCAAACGACGATTCGTCGGGGAATGCCGGCGAATCGGGGGTGCATCGGACCAGTGCGGCCGAGGATGCTGACGCCTCCACAGATTCGTCCGTCACCGACCTTTCGGGCGCACAGTCGCCAGACGCAGACGTGTCCGGCTCCCGGAACTCGCGCGTCAACCCCAACACGGTGATCACTCTGCATCGGCAGGTCGCTGCAGACGACGATGCGGCCGTCGCGGAGAGCGCAGCAGAGGACGATGCAGCAGCCGAGGATAGTGCGGCCGCAGACGAGAACGCGGCCCCAGACGAGGCTGTAACCGCAGACGAGAACGTGGCCGCGGACGAGGGTGCGGCCA
This sequence comes from Mycobacterium sp., assembly GCA_049608285.1. Taxonomy (GTDB): domain Bacteria; phylum Actinomycetota; class Actinomycetes; order Mycobacteriales; family Mycobacteriaceae; genus Mycobacterium. Next base: position 711 of record JBMYXJ010000579.1, read on the forward strand.
CCGTTGAGATGACCGGGGCCGCCTCGGACCGGGGCGACAGCTCGGCTGTTTCATCGGTATCCGATGTGGCCGAGCCCGAAACCACCGCAGCATCGCCGGCGGTAGCTGTTACGCCGGTGGCGGCGGAAGGGTCGAACGTGCTGTCGGCGCCTGGTTCTGCGCCGCACCCCGAGACAGTGACGGCGCCCTCGGCGCCGGCCCAAGAGGCGACCGTGAGCTCCGCTCGAGAGACGACCGTGTCGGCCCAATCCGGGGCAGCCCCGGCCGGTTCCGCAACGGTGACTGGCGTACAGACCGGCCGCGCGAAGCTCACCATTCCGGTGGGCTCTAGCGGGCACGTGACGTCAGCGGACTGGTACTTCCCCACTGAAGCTGAGGGGTCGGTGGACGCGACGGGCGTCATCTGGCTCCAGCACGGCTTCCTCGGTGACAAGTCGTTCTACTCGACGCTGGCGAAGACGCTGTCGGGGCAGACCAACAGCATCGTCGTCGCACCCAACGTGGCGTCGTTCCCGCTGGCCTGCGCCGGCTGCTGGCTCAACGGCGAACCGATGAGGCAGGCCGTCGCGACAATGTTCCTGGGAGACCGCGAAGCGCTGAACAGCAGCGCGGCCGCAGCCGGTTATCTGGGCGTGCTTCCGGAAGAGTTCGTGCTGTCAGGGCACTCCGCAGGTGGTGGCTTCGCCGCGGCCGCCGGCGGCTACTACGCGGTTGACCCCGACAACGATGACAGCCTGCGGGGTGTGGTGATGTTCGACGGGTTCGCGTTCAGCGGCACGGTGCCCGATGCGATAGCGCGCCTGGACACCCTGGACATCCCGGTCTATCAGGTTGCGGCGCCGCCCCAGCTGTGGAACTTCTTCGGCGCCACCACCAAGGAGCTGGTGGCCGCCCGTCCGGACCAGTTCGTCGGGGCCACCCTGGCTGGGGGCTCGCACGTCGACTCGCTGTTGGGCGGCAATCCGATCGTTGACTTCTTCGCCCAGCTGGTGACGCAGTTCTCCCCGTCCGGCAATACCGAAGCCGTCCACACGTTGGCCACGGGCTGGATCAACGACCTGTACCGGGGTCTGGGTCCAACCGACGGCGACGGCATCTACGGGGCCCCTGGGCAATACATCGTCATGGGCGATACCGCCGCGGTCGTGCTCGGTCCGCCCCCGGTGGTGGACCTCAACGACTACCTCGGCAGCTGGTATGAGGTGGGCAGCGTCAAACAGCTCTTCTCGATCGGCCTGGTGAACACAAAGGCCGTGTATAGCCTCAACTCCGACGAATCGATCAAGGTCGAGAATTCCGGTAACTACTTCTTCAACGGTGGACCGAGGTCGACCATCGTCGGTTCCGCGTTGCCGGTCGACCCCGACAACAACAAACTCACCGTAAGTTTCTTTGGTCCGCCCTCGGCGGACCCCCCGGGTAACTACTGGATCGTGGACCTCGCAGCCGACTACAGCGGTCCCGACGGTTGGGCCGTCGTCAGTGATCCCACCGGCAGCACCGGGTTTCTCCTAAGCCGAAGCCCGGTCGTCTCAGCCGATCTCTACCGTGAGCTACTGGACCGGGCTTCCATCAAGGGCGTTAGGGGACGAATCACCCCGACCCGACAGCCGGGGGCGCCGACGGGCGTCGCAACCAGATTGCGCGATTCCGTTGGAAAGCCAGCGACGTCAGTGCCCGCCATCTCTGCATAGGCAGCCGCGGAAAACTGGTAGTTCAACTTTCTGTCAAGTTCCGGTACCCGCTTGACCGATGAGTTCCGGTAGGTGCTTTACAGGG
>JBMYXJ010000580.1:0-2487 GCA_049608285.1 Mycobacterium sp.
GACCGCGAGCTGCACAGCCTTGCCGGAAGTCGTGGCTTCCGCAGGCAACTTCGCCGGTGGCTCGGCTACCGGCCGGTCCGTCTGTTTGCGTTGCTGCTGAGATCGCGGGGGCCCGTCGGATAAATCCGGCAGCTCACTGCCGTAGGCCGCGGAACTGCCGTCGGGGCGGTCCGCTTGAGTGCGCTCGCTAAGGGTAGGCGGACCAGCCTCCGGCGCACCGGGCGCGGCAGGCGTGGTCGGCGCGCCAGGTGCAGCGGGCGCGGCAGGTGTAGTCGGCGCGGCAGGTGCAGTGGGCGCGGCAGGTGCAGTGGGCGCGGCAGGTGTGGTCGGAGCTCCAGCGATGAAGCGGTTCAGCCGAGCATCCAGACCCGCCGCGGAATCGCTAGGCCCTCCGGCCTGCGGTGGAGGCTCGGATCGCCGCTGACGCGCCTCGGCTCGCGCCGCCGGACCGCGTTGCCACGGCGGCACGTCGTCACCAGTTTGGGCACCGCGTGCGGGCTCGGGAGCCGACGGGACTGCCCCTCCGCGCGCCGCCGAGTTCCCAAGTCCGCCCCCCTCACGGCCAGAACCTCCAGAGTCGACGGAACCATCGGTCGCGCCGGACTCCTCACCCGACCGCGGGTTTCCGGGCTCATTCGATGAGCTCACCTGGGGCTCCTTTGCTCAGTGCCTACTGCCGACGGTGGTCGGTGTGACATTACGAGTTGTCCGACCCGTCTGCTGCGTCATCGTCGGCATCCTGTTCGGCGTTGCGTGCGACGGCAACAAGTGTGTCGCCCCCACCGAGGTTCATCAAGCGAACCCCCTTGGTTTGTCGTCCGGCCCTACGCACCTGACGTGCCGCGGTCCGGATGACACCACCTCCGGAGGTGATGGCGTACAGCTCAGTCTCATCGTCGACGATCAGCGCCCCGACCAGAGTGCCACGCCGCTTGTCGTACTGGATCGTGAGGATGCCTTTGCCGCCTCGCCCCTGAGCCGAATACTCCTCGATCGCGGTCCTCTTCGCATACCCGCCCGAGGTCGCGACCAGCAAATATGTCCCCTCACGCACTACGTTCAGGGACAGCAGCACATCTTCTTCGTTGAAACGCATGCCCTGCACGCCCGAGGTGGCGCGGCCCATCGGCCGCAGTGCCTCATCGGTTGCCGAGAAGCGGATCGACTGGCCCTTGCACGACACCAGGAGCAAGTCCTCATCCGCCGAGCACAGCACCGCGCCCACCAGCTCGTCGCCGTCGCGCAAATTGACCGCCACGATGCCGCCGGACCGGTTGGAGTCGAAGTCGACCAGCCTAGATTTCTTCACCAAGCCGTTGCGGGTGGCGAGCACCAAATACGGCGCATCCTCGTAGGTCTTGATCTGGATGACCTGAGCGATGCGCTCCTCGGGCTGAAACGCCAGCAGGTTGGCCACGTGTTGACCGCGCGCCGTTCGGGATGCCTCCGGCAGTTCGTAGGCCTTCGCCCGATACACGCGTCCCTGGGTCGTGAAGAACAGGATCCAGTCGTGGGTCGAACCCACGAAGAAGTGGTTGACGATGTCGTCTTGTTTGAGCCCGGCACCCTGCACGCCCTTGCCGCCGCGCTTCTGGCTGCGGTACAGATCAGACTTGGTTCGTTTGGCGTAGCCAGTCTCGGTAATCGTGACGACCACCTCTTCGCGTGCGATCAGGTCTTCGTCTGCGACGTCTCCGTCCGCCGGGACGATCTGGGTACACCGATCATCGCCATACTTGTCGACGAGCTCTTTGAGCTCGTCGCGCACGATGTCGCGCTGGCGTTCTGGCTTGGCCAGGATGTCCTCGAGGTCGGCGATCTCGGCCTCGATCTTGGCCAGATCGTCGACAATTCGCTGCCGCTCGAGGGCCGCGAGGCGCCGCAACTGCATATCGAGGATCGCCTGCGCCTGGATCTCGTCGATGTCGAGCAGCTCGATCAGGCCGGCCCGCGCAACCTCGACGGTCTCCGAGGCCCGGATCAGTGCGATGACCTCATCGAGCGCATCGAGGGCCTTGACGAGGCCGCGCAGGATGTGGGCCCGTTCGTTGGCTTTGCGCAGCCGATAGGTGGTGCGGCGCACAATCACGTCGAGTTGGTGAGCGACGTAGTAGCGGATCATTTGGTCAAGGCGTAGCGTGCGCGGCACCCCGTCGACGATCGACAGCATGTTGGCCCCGAAGCTGGTCTGCAGCTGCGTGTGCTTGTAAAGGTTGTTCAACACAACCTTTGCCACCGCGTCCCGCTTAATCTCGACCACAATCCGCAGCCCTACGCGATCACTGCTCTGGTCCTCGATATTCGAGATACCGACCATCTTGCCGTCACGAACCTGTTCGGCGATTGAAGTGATGAAGTTGTCGTGGTTGACCTGGTAGGGCAACTCGGTGATGACGATCGAAGTTCGGCCTCGCGAGTCCTCTTCGATCTCCACCACGCCGCGCATCCGGATAGACCCGCGCCCAGTGGTGTAGGCGTCCGAAATTC
>JBMYXJ010000581.1:0-2478 GCA_049608285.1 Mycobacterium sp.
AAAGTGCGAGAACGCCACCGGGCCACACAGCTCCGCGAGCGCGAGCGCCGCGCAGAGCGGGTCCTTGCCCCAGCCCTTCATCCGCCGGAGGACACCCTCGCGGTAGGCGTACTTGCCGTGCTCATCGACGGCATACCACCACAGCACGAACCGGGCCTGCTCCAGCGTCGGCAGGAACGGGCTGCCGGCGTCGGTGCCGCCGGGGGTCTTGACGTACTTAGCCCACCAGTTCAGCACCCCCCACCCGAGAGTCTTCTCGGGCAGGTACCAGCTGCCGTCCTCTACCCGCTGCCACGTCGGCCCCATGATGTGAGGGGGAGTAGGGGCAAGCTCCGTTGTTGTTGTCGCGAGTCCCACCCCTCCTCCTCTCTCATCTACCGATCACGCCGTTCTCAGGAACTCAACCGCCGGGAAGCGATTATAATTGTGCTGGTCCAGGTTCGTGAAGAACCGGATAGCGTCGATGCCGGCCGACGCGGCGGCGATGGTCTCGGAGAACGGTCGCTCGCCCCATTCCATGAGCTGCGCCACCAAAGAGTCCTCGCCACCGAAGAAGTCGGTGACGCTGAAGATGAGCCGTTGGATCATCACCTTCCACTCGTCTGCATCGGAATCGGTTATGCACGAGTACATGTCGCCCTCGTGGGCGTAGTCGCGCACCTCGAACGGTGCGGACTCCAGGCCCTCCAAACGGTCTGCCATAATGCCGTGTGTGCCAACGCCAGCCACCGGGTACTTCCAATGGTCGAAGTGGGCGATGTCCTTCTGGCGCATGGGATTGCCCCAGAACACGACCTTCTTCAGCCGGTGCAGGTACTTGTGGAGCCGGCCAGCCGGCGACTGGATCTCGTACTTGAGAACCCGTGCCACCACGACCGCTCCCTGGGAGTAGCCCGCCATCGAGAAGTCCGCGCTGTTACCGCGCAGATTCAGGTCGATCTGGAGCACCAGCTCCTCGTAACCGAGGTCGATGGACCCCTGCATCGGGAACGCCTGTGCCGGGTAGTTGCCGATAGGTTGCCACCGGTACTTATCGAGCACGTCGCGCGCGGTATCGGCCGGTAGGCCAGGACCCAGCGGATCGGCCATCCCCGTCCCGTGGACGGTGAACAGCCACGGCATCTCCCGGGCATCGGAGACCGGGGAGATCCCCAGCCCGATCAGATCCTGGTCAGAGACGGTGCCCGTGGTCGCCTGCCCCGTGCGGCGCTGGTACTCCTTCTGCCACGACTGGGCCCGGGGTCCGAACACATCGGTGTCACCGGGCAGCGGCCCGAGGTCGCGGGCGTAGCCGGCGAACCTCGCCGCCATCACCCTGCGCCACAGCTTCACGGTCGGGTTTGCATCCCAGAGCCGGATCACAGGCCGAACACCTTGTCCCGCAGCGTCTTGCCGTAAGACTCCCAATCAGGGTGCCCTGGGCTCAGCTGCATCTCGATGTACCGGACGCGGGTTGCGATGTCTAGGAGCAGCTCGCGGTCGGTGTAGTCGTGGGGGAACTCCTTGGCCGGGGGAGCCGGCGGCAGCAGCCTCCAGCCCTCGCGGATCACCGCGTCCCACTCGCCCCGGAGCACGCACCCGTGCAGGTTCACGCGGACGTCGTTCACCACGACGTTCAGCGGCTTCCAGCCCTTGTCCTTCTGGAGCGCGGTCGCGGCCGCAGCGGTGGCGTTGTCCCAGACCTTCGAGACCGGCAGCCCGAGAGCTGCCTGCCAGCGGCCCAGTCCGTCCTTCCACGCCTGCGGCGTGCCGTCCCACTCGCCCGAGACCGACTCCGTCGGACCGTCGAGCGGTCCGTAGAAGTAGCCCGCCGGCAGCGGGAAGTCGTTCGGGTCCTTGGGGCCGGCGCGGAACGTCGACTTGCCGTCGGCGCGGATCTTCCGTGCGATGAAGTCCCGAATCCGGTCCTCGTCGCCGTAGGTGTTATAGCCCATCTGGAAGTGCATGCCGTCCTTGGGGCTGTTCCAGTCCTGCCCCCAGAAGACCAAGCCCTCGAAGAAGTCCAGGAGCTCGCGCACCAGCGCGATCTCTTCCTGGCTCCAGCCGTCGTAGCTGACGCGGAATGCGTGGTCCGACCAGTTGTAGTCAAAGGCGGTGCCGCCCAGGTGGTTTGAGCCGTTGTTGCGGCCGTAGCCGCCCAACACGGAGTTGGACTCCGTGTATCCGCCCTCGTCGGTTCCGCCGCGAGCGTTGTAGACCGACTCGATGTGCTCGTTCAGAGCGGCCATGAACGCCTTCAGCACCGTATTCGCCAGGCCCGCCTGCAGCGGGACTCTCACATCGGTGCCGGGTATCGGGCTGTTGTCACATCCGGCTCGATCAACCAGCGGCCACCCGTTCTCCGAATGGGTGCTGCCGTTCACTGTGCGAAACGCCATGTGTTCCTCTCGTTTTGGTGTGCGGTGTTAAACAGCCCTTGGTCACCGGGATGATCCGGTCAGGCAATTTTGAGGTGACGTAATCAGCCACAGCTCACAC
>JBMYXJ010000582.1:0-2473 GCA_049608285.1 Mycobacterium sp.
GGTTGCGCCGCGAGAACATCGCGTTCGTCAGCGGTATCGGCTGTTCGAGCCGTTTTCCCTATTACCTTGAGACCTATGGCTTCCACTCGATTCACGGCCGCGCACCGACCATCGCGACCGGCTTGGCCCTGGCCCGCGAAGATCTGTCGGTATGGGTGGTCACCGGTGACGGCGACGCGTTGTCGATTGGTGGCAATCACCTAATCCACGCGCTGCGACGCAACGTCAATCTCACGATTCTGCTGTTCAACAACCGGATCTACGGGTTGACCAAGGGCCAGTATTCGCCGACGTCCGAAGTTGGCAAGGTCACGAAGTCCACCCCGATGGGTTCGGTGGACCACCCGTTTAACCCGGTGTCGCTGGCTCTGGGCGCGGAGGCGACATTTGTCGGCCGTGCGTTGGACTCCGACCGCAAAGGTTTGAGCGAGGTGCTGCGTGGGGCGGCGCAACATCGCGGCGCCGCGCTCGTCGAGATCCTGCAGGACTGCCCGATCTTCAACGACGGCTCGTTCGACGCGTTGCGCAAAGAAGGTGCTGAAGATCGGCTGATCAAACTCAGCCACGGCGAGCCGATCACCTTCGGGGGCGACGGCGAATACTGCGTCGTCAAGTCGGGATACGGGTTGGAGGTCGTTAAGACCGCCGAGGTGTCGGCAGACGAGATCGTGGTCCATGACGCGAACCTCGAGGATCCGGCGTACGCGTTTGCGTTGTCGCGGCTGTCTGACCAGAACCTCGACCATATGGTGACGGGAATCTTCCGCCAGGTGAGCAAGACCACCTACGACGGCGAAGCTCGTCAGCAGGTTGTGGTGGCGCAGGAGACCAAGGGCCATGACGCGGCGGCCCTGCAGTCGCTGCTTCGCGGCAAGGACACGTGGACCGTCACCTAGATTGCGCTAACGTCACCGATGTGACGTCGACCCTTCCGTTGGCCGCCGTGGTTCTGGCGGGTGGGGCATCCCGGCGGATGGGCCGCGACAAGGCCACAGTGGTTATCGAAGGCCCTGCGGGCCCGACCACGCTGGTCGAGCGCGTGGTGTCGATCGTGGGCACCCGTTGTGCGCCTGTCTACGTCGTCGCCGCCCCAGGGCAGGCATTACCGGATTTGCCTGCGGTTATCCTTCGCGACGAGGTACTTGGAGTTGGCCCCTTGCTTGCGACCGGGCGGGGGTTGCGGGCCGCCGCGGAGTCTGACTTCGGGCACGCGTTCGTGTGCGCGGTAGATATGCCCGAGCTGACTACCGAGCTGATCGAGACCCTGATCGGACCTGCCGAACAGCTGGGTGCCGACGTCGTGGTGCCCTGGGACGGCCGCGACCACTATCTGGCCGGCATCTACCGCACAGCGCTATTCACTACCGTTGCCGGACTCGTCGCTGCCGGCGAGCGAAGCATGCGCGCACTGGTGGATGCAGTCGACACTCAGCGGGTCGTCATGCCCGAGCAGGCGGCGTTGGCGAACGTCAACACCGCGACCGATCTGGATGCCGTTATACGGCCGCGATTTGCATAGCAAATCCCAATTAACAGTGGCGCAGAACGAAAAGGCCTCGCGCTGTTTGGCTTTCGCTGCCGAAAGTACCGTCGGATGGGGTGAACCACCGCCAGTGGGTCGCAGGTGCGTGGCGTACGGCCACCCGCCGGAGAGTTCCTACCTGGTCTCTTGGCTGCTAGCGGCCGTCAAACGCATGTCGCCGGCACGCCAACTTCGACTCTTCCCTTCGGGGTTCTGCATTGTGCAGCCGACCTGATATTCGGGTGCGCCAGCTCACAATATATGCGTGATTCGGCTCACCGTTTTGTGTGCATATTCTGATTGGCGGCCCGGTCAAAATTGGTAGCTGACCTGCTGCGACAATCATATTCATGCGCCGTGATTGTTCCGTGATCTGTTTGAGATCGGTAATTGATCGAAATGACATTGCGCCTGTCGCTTTGTACCTTCGGTAAGAGCTTCAGTTGAAGCAAATAAATCAATACCAGGAAAATACTCGTGTGTGGGGGCCACTGGAAGCGGTTCGTTCGCTGTTAGTCCTAGTGGCCGTCGGGTTCCTTCCCCGGCGAGGCGATCCAATGCCTGCCCTGTCGTGGCCGACCTAGAGGGCGCGACCCAACCAATCTGCCTGAGTCCAGGCGGTAGCCCGCGCGCAATCTGCGCGGGTAGTGATGGCGCACGTTTGGCGAAAGGAACGAAGGTGAACAGAATCCGCAAGACGCTTGGTCTAGCAGTTTTCGCGGGGGCGCTCGCGGTCGCACCGATGGCGCTAGGGACTGGCACCGCGAATGCTGACAGCGTCAACTGGGATGCCGTGGCTGCCTGCGAGTCAGGCGGTAACTGGGCCATCAACACCGGCAATGGCTACTACGGTGGCCTGCAGTTCAATATGGGCACCTGGCAGTCCAACGGCGGCTCGGGGTCTCCCCATATGGCCAGTCGTGACGAGCAGATCCGAGTAGCCGAGAACGT
>JBMYXJ010000583.1:0-2459 GCA_049608285.1 Mycobacterium sp.
TCTACATCGTGGGGCCGAGCGCAACCGGTGGGTGGGCCGGCAAGGACAACAACCTCGCGCTCAACCTGAGCGGCTCTTGGGTCTTCATCACTCCCCAGGAGGGACTCCGCGTCTACGCCGTGGACGAGGACGCCGCCCTGATCTGGGATGGCACCCGGTGGGCGGCGATCGGCGGCCGCATTGCACTAACGGATGGCGCGACGATCGATTGGGATACCGCTGACGGCACCAACGTCCACGTCACCCTTGCGGGCAACCGCACGATGAACGCCCCCACAAACCTGCGCGCCGGCCAGCTCTACACCCTCGAAGTCATCCAGGACGGCACCGGGTCCAGGACGGTCACCTGGAATGCGGTCTTCCTGTGGGCTGCCGGCACGGCGCCGACATTGACGTCGGCTGGCGGCGCCCGCGATCTGCTGATGTTCGTCTACAACGGGACGTCGCTGCTCGAGCTTTCGCGGACCCTCAACGTGAGCTGACCGCCCCCATGCCGACCTACGCCACCCCAACCCCGTCCGTCTGGTGGGGGACCCGCACGGAAGCGCGCGACGTCATCACCACCGACACCCCAACCGCGGCCGACGATCTGTTGCGCGTTGATGGCAGCGCTGGCGCCTTCACCATCACGCTACCCCCGGCGGGGGCCTTGGCAGGCAAGCGGCTTACGCTGCTACGCACCGAGGGGTCCGCCAACAGCGTGACGGTCGACGCCAACGGCGCCGAGACGATCGGGAGCTCTGCCAGCACGACGCTGGATGGGGAGGGCAAGTCCGTGACCGTTCAGGCGCGCGAGGACGGCAGCGGGTGGGATCACCTGTCGGAGTTCCTTTCGGTCCACGGCCCAGCGCTCGTGATCGAGAGCGATGCGCCGGCTGACGCGTTGACGTTGAATGCTACCTACGTCGCGATCGGGGGCACGGGCAGCAGCGGCACGATGCGGTTCAACCTGAGCACCGGAACGCTGGGTGTCGGTGACGGGCCGCATAGCGCGTATCGGGTCGCGGCCACCTCGGCCGGCACGGGCGCGTACCTGGCGAACGACGTGCCTAACGGTGATTGGCCCTTCATCTTTGATGCCGCCAGCGGGTCGGGATTGCAGGGGATCGACGTGAACTCCGGGGACGGGCGCCTGCGCCTGCGTGACTCCGGCGGCACCGAGGGGGTAAGGATCACGCCGAACGGCGACAGCTACCTACTTGGTGGCGATCTCGGGCTAGGGACGTCGGGGCCTGATGAGAAGCTGCACCTTGAGGACGCTGGCGATACGTGGGTCCACATCGAATCGACCGGCGCGAGCAACGTAGGGCTGCGGCTCACGATGGCGAATGGCTCTCAGGATGTGCTGCGGCTGGACTCCAACAACAACCTGATCATGGCCAACACCTCGGGGACACACTCCGGGGACTTCTTTTTCGACAGCGAGAACGATTGGCATTGGCGGCTCGGTGGATCGACCACATACATGCGCCTCGACAGCGCTGGATCGCTAGGTCTCGGAACGGCGCCGACGGCCAGCGAGATTTTCGCGATCAACCCCGGCTCGATCGACGGCATCACGGTCAGCGGCTTGGGCTCCAACAAGTGGGGCATCAAGATGATCAACGGGACGCAGACCAACGGGGCCGGCATCGCGACATCGGGCGCCAACGGGACGCAGCTGCTGCTTCGCGAAGGCCTCGCGACCGCGGTGCGGATCTACAGCAACTCGACTGCCAGCTATCTCAACGGAGGTGGCGGCCTGGTGCTGGGGTCGACTTCGATCGACGCCAATGCGCTGCTCGAGGTCAGCAGCACAGCCAAGGGGATCATGTTCCCCCGCATGACGACTACGCAGCGGAACGCGATGACCAGCCCCAACAACGCGCTCGTCATCTACAACACTTCGGTCAACAAGTTCCAAGGCCGCGCAGGCGGCGCCTGGGTGGACCTGCACTAGCACGAGGATCTAGACCATGACTTACGCAGCAGATGCCGCCGCAGCCGGCTTTGACGTTCTGACCCCACGCATCCGCATGGCGCTCGCAAACAACCTGACGGCTCAAGGGGTCTCGGCTGCGCTCGCGGCAGCGGTTCGGCGGCAACCCAACAAGGCCATTCCGATCCTGACGGCGCACCTGGTCACCATCGGCAACATCACGGTGGACAGCACTGACTCGGAGATCAATACGGCCTTGCGAACGTTGGCGTCCCTTCAGGTTCTCAAGGACGTCTACAGCGTCAGCGCATGAACGACCACCAGCGCAACCGGCTCGCGGCGGCCATCGTGGCGTTGCGGGAGTCCCGTGCCCGGGCTAGCGAGCTTGTGCGCCAGGTCGAGGCTGTGCAGGCCGCACACCGTCAGGCTTTGGCCGATGTGCAGACTGCGAACGACAAGATCCTCGGCTTCATGGAGGCCATTGGCGAGCCGCCGGAGCTGATTGACCAATGGCTTGCCGACAACACTGGTGGGCTCAACG
>JBMYXJ010000584.1:0-2458 GCA_049608285.1 Mycobacterium sp.
CTGCGTGCTCATCCTGCAACCATCGAAAAGCCGACCGACTGCTGACCGAGCTGGGCTGGACGCTGCACACGACCCCGCTGCCACCGAAGGGACAGCACTGGCGGCTGCTTTCCAGCATCAAGGACCTCGACCCGGCTTGGGCCAGATATTTGGGTGAGGGCGCGGCTTGACCGGTTCGTGGGTTACGGTTTCGGAGTGAACTCGACCGCTCTGATGCACGCCAGCTTCGTGCTCGTTCCGCTGGCGTTGACGCTGTTTCTTTCTTTGTTCATCTTCACCAAGAAGGGGCCGCACCCCGCAACGTATGACATGTCGGAAAAGTGGACGCACGATCCGATTCTGTGGGCTTCTCCCGAGCCTGCCGAACACGGTCACGGCGGCCACGATTCGCACCTGACGGTGGGAGGTGGCGCAAGTGGCAAGTGGTGAGATTTCAACTGCCGGTTCCAGCGGGCTGGCTGAGCTGCCGTTTGGCAGCGTAGTCACCTCGAGTGGCCGTGTCTCGGGTGTCACCGAGCCGGGTGAACTGTCGGTGAACTACCCATTCCCGAACCTGGACCTAGTGGTTCTGGACAACGCGCTGAAGTACGGCTCGCGTTACGCCAAGGCCCGCTTCGCGGTCTACATAGGTGATCTCGGCGCTGATACCGCGACTACCGCGCGGGCGCTGCTGGCAAAGGTCCCGACTCCCGACAATGCGGTGCTGCTGGCAGTGTCACCGGACCAGAAGGCCATCGAGGTGGTCTACGGGTCGGAGGTCAGGGGTCGCGGCATCGAGGAATCGGCACCGCTCGGGGTGTCGGCTGCTGCTGCTTCGTTCAAGGAAGGCAACCTGATCGACGGGCTGATCAGCGGCGTGCGGGTGCTCTCGGCCGGCGTCTCGCCTCGCTGACTACCCCAATCCTCGGCACTCCGCCGGCCTGACCGAGGTCGCGTTAGGTGACGTCGAATTCCCTGGCTTGTAGTGATCGTTCGACGCTTGCGCGTCCTTCCAGTACGAGTCTGCGCAGCGCAGGGGGTAGCTGAGGATCACTGAGGAACTCGTCGGCGGCATCTAAGGCGTTCTGGCTGACGTCCCACGACGGATAGAGCCCGATGACCACCGTCTGGGCAACTTCGCTTGACCGCCTATCCCACACTCCGGGGATCGCGCTGAAGTACCGATCCCGGAACCGGGCGAGCAACTCGCCCTGGCCGGGGCGGACAAACCCACCGATGATTGACCGCGCAGTGATGTTCGCCAGCGTGTCGTCCTCGACGACTCGTTGCCAGGCCGACTCCTTGACCAGCGCTTGCGGACGGGCGGCGGCCGCGGCTGCCGCCTGCCGGCGACCCGTGGCCGTCGGGTCGTTGGCGGCTTCAGCGTCGATGAACGCAGTTTCTACGCCATCGGCATCGAGGTGTCCGCTGGCGGCCAGTGCAGTCACGATGCGCCAGCGCAGATCGGTGTCGATCACCAGCCCCGCCATATTCACCGCGGCGGGTTCGTTATCCAGCAGTGCCGACAGCACGGCGACATGGTGGGGTGCCAGCACCGATGTGCATAACGCATTGACAAAAGCCAACTGATGGTCCGATCCCGGCTCGGACTGCTGCGCCAGATTCAACAGCGCATCCCCGAAGGCCGGCCAGCCGATGTCGGTTGCCCAACCGGGATCGGCGTAAGAGCCCAGTGCCGTATGCGCCTGCAGGACCAAGCGCTGTGCCACGCCCACCTCAGATTCGGCGTGCAGGCCGCTCATTACCAGCGCGACGAAGTCGCGGGCACGCAGTTCGGCATCGCGGGTCATCTCCCATGCCGCGGACCATGCAAGCGTGCGGGGGAGGGGATCGGCGATGTCGGCGATGCGGGTCAGCACCGTCTGCAGTGACTCAGGATCCAGCCGAAGTGAGCAATATGTCAGGTCGTCGTCATTGGCGAGAATCAATTGGCCACGCGAAATGCCCTGCAGTGCAGTAACTTCAGTTGTCACACCGTCGATGTCGAGCTCTTCACGGTGTACCCGCTCCAACTTGCCGGAGCTGCCCTGGTCGTAGATGCCGACCGCCAGTCGATGCACGCGGGTTTCGCCCGCCCCGGGTTTGGCCCCACCCTGAGCGATCGCGAACCGGGTGAACTTTCCGTCGGCGTCGACGTCGAAGTCCGGCCGCAGCGTGTTCAGGCCGGTGGTCTTGAGCCACTGGCGGCCCCAGCTCGAAAGGTCGCGGCCTGATGACTTCTCGAGCGCACTGAGCAGATCACCGAATGTCGCGTTCCCGAAAGCGTAGTCGCGGAAGTAGTCTCGGAGCCCGGCAAGAAAAGGCTCCAGGCCGACGTAGGCCACGAGCTGCTTGAGAACGCTGGCGCCCTTGGCGTAGGTGATGCCATCGAAATTCACCTCGACGGCGTGCAGGTCCGGGATGTCAGCGGCCACCGGGTGGGTCGAGGGCAGCTGATCCTGCCGGTACGCCCATGACT
>JBMYXJ010000585.1:0-2458 GCA_049608285.1 Mycobacterium sp.
CACGTGGGAGTGACCAATGAAAGTCTTTCTTTGTGCCTTGATCCTTGTCGCCAGCGTTCAAGCGCTGGCCGTTGTCCCTGCCGACGTTGATTTTCAGCGCCCTATCTGGCAGCGGCCGCCATTGCCTGTGTACACGAGCCCAGCGGTGCCGCCGTCGGGCACTGTGACGCCCAGTTGCCAAGGGGTCAGCGGCAATGTTTTTCAGGATGGCTACTCGGGCATGTACGCCGCGCCAGGCGGTGCCGAGATCGATCTATGGATTGCGGCCGGGGATTTGGTTGCAACTGTTCGTCTCAGTGATGGCCGATGGTTTGAAGGCGCTATTGATCTGGGCTCGGCAGATCGAGCGCTAAATATCCCGCTCACCTCGCCGACCGGGAATACCGGCACTCTGACCATATGCGCAACCCACCTAACGCAAAACGTCTGCTCCCGAATGGGAGCCGCGATCATTGTCGGCAGCGCGCTAGTGAGCGGTCCGCAGATCTACACGCGGAACCGAACGCCGGTCAATAGCCCGATCTGCGTGCCGTGAAAACCTCACCAGCCGGCCTGAATCTGATCAAGAAGCACGAGGGCTTGCGCCTTCGTGCGTACCTGTGCCCGGCTAACGTGCCGACGATTGGCTACGGCCACACCGGCACCGTCACTTTTGACGATGTGCGCGCGAGAAAGTCTATTACCGAAGAAGGCGCAGGGCATTTGCTCCGTCTCGATCTCCGGCATGCCGAAGACGCCGTGAACACAATGGTGAAGGTGCCGCTCTGCCAGCATGAGTTCGATGCGCTGGTGTCGTTCGTGTTCAACATCGGGGCATGGGCGTTTGGCAAGTCCACGCTGCTGCGCTTGCTCAATAAAGGGTTCAAATACGCTGTGCCCGGTCAACTCGCACGCTGGAACCGCGGCGGCGGTCGCGTCCTTGCCGGACTAGTCGCCAGGCGAGCTGACGAGGCTTCGCTGTGGGCGGCCCGAGTGGGCGACACAGCCACAGCCGACAACGTCGACAGCACCGGCGCGAAGATGCGCCGCTTGGTGGGGTTGGCGTAGTGGACGTCTTAGTCGTGACCAGCCAGCGAGAGGCTCAGATTCAATCCACGCTTGGGGTGAGAAGCATGCACGGGGTTGTCGAAACAAAAGACCGCTCTGTGCGCGTTGTCTATGTTGGGGAGTTCCCCGACGTTCACCGCCTAGCCGGCATCAACGTTCGCACCTTGGTATTGGCTGGCAATTTCGACCGCGAAACGATCGAGTACCTCACCACGCGCGTGCGGGACGTAACCCAGTGACCACACCGGAACGAAACACGGGGCGCCCAACGTCCGGTCACTCCCTGTTGGCCGGCGCAGGGTATTGGGCGCAGTCGGCAACCATTGGCCGGGCCTCGGACCCTCACAGTCGAGTTGACAGAAAGCCGAGCGCCCCGGCCGCCATTTCAATGACCCCCAACCGGAACCAGGCCCCACACCTGCGCCGGTCACCCCTTCCGGCATCGCACCCGGTTGGGGGTCGCCATTTAGTGATCAGGAGTAATTAGCTAATGGGTATTTTCGCAATCTTCGCCAAGGCGGTTAAATTCGCCAAGCTTTTGCCGGTCATCATTATTTTGATGCGGGCAACTGAAGAAGCAATCCCCGGTGAATACACGCCGGAGGATGGCGACACGCGCACCAAGGGCGAGATCAAGCTCGCGACCTTTCGTGCATTCCTTGAGGAGTTTTGGCAGGGCGCCGAAGACAGCTTTGGCGACTTCAACACCGCTTGGCCGTTTATCGAGCGGATCGTTAATCGATTCGCCCCGATGTTGTTTACCAAGAAAGCCTAAATACGGTGAGAGATTCCGCCCACTGGCCACAGTCTGAAGACGTGATCTCGTCTGGAGTTTTATTTCGTGGAAGGTGATGCGGCAACCGTAGTGGATTTATTGATCAAGGGCGGGCCCTGGACCATCGTATTTTATTTGTGGACGGAGTTGAAAACAATCCGCAAAGAAACTCGCGATGACCAACGGGAATACCGCGAGGAGCAGCGCGCACATTTAACGCTGTATCAGGAATTATTGATCAAGGCTCGAAACAGTGATTGACCAGTTACGTCGTCTGTTCAAAAAAGAGACCGAACGCGATGAGACCAAAAAGCTCCGCCAGGAAGCCCGCGAAGCGCGCGAGCGTATCCACGCGAAACTAAACGGCGGCACGTCAGAACTCGCCAGAGCAATGCTAAAGGAGATGGCAGAACGTGGTTAATAGTCTCGCTCTAGCCCTTTACTGCGCGATGGCCTGGATAGCTGTCGATTGCATCCGTTATTACTGGCCGCGGCTTACTCGCCCGGTGAGTGAGTGGGACGGGCAAGCGATCTTAGGTTTATCTATTGCCGTTGGTTTCGCGCTTCCAGCTATAACGAATGGGGCTTGGTGGTCGTTGCATTTTTTGTCCGTCCCGATGGCCTGGGCGGAGATTG
>JBMYXJ010000586.1:0-2457 GCA_049608285.1 Mycobacterium sp.
CGCCAGGTCCCGAGAGCTCAGCGTGCCTTGCTGCTGCAGCGTGTTCAGGCGGTCGATGCGGTCGGTGAGCTGACGCACCTCGGATTGAGCGGTGAACTCCTGCCGCCGGTTACCGGCTCCTTCCAGGCGGTTCTGCGCGGCTACCCGCTGCTGCCCAAGATCACCGATGGCCTCTTGGAGCGCCAGGCTGAACGCGTTGCGGATCCGCGGCGTGAGCTGCAGCCCGCTTGCCGGGTCGCTGTCCCGGTCCAGTAGGCGCACCCGGTCCGCGCCGCTGTCACGGATCGCCGATGCCTGCCGGCGAAGCCCCTGAGCCCGCCCCTGCAGAGCCTGGCTCTGGCCGAACAGGTCGCCGGCACGGCGGGCGCGCGTGAACGCGTCCTCGCTGGCATCGAGCTCGACGTTGAGCTTTCGTAGCTCAGCATTCAGCTCGCGCTGCTGGACGGTCGCCGCGCTAGTGGAAGTCGCCCACGACCCGAAGATCCCTACGGCGGCCGACAGGCCCGCCACAATGATCCCTGCTGGACCGATGAACGCACCGAGGCTCACGAGAGCCCCAAGCAGTCCGGCGGCCCCCAGGCCCGCCACAAGCCCTCTCACAACCACGGTGGTGGTGGTCACGCCGTCTCGGGTGGTTCCGAAAGCCCGCACCGCGAGGGTGAGCCCGTCCGTAACGCTACGGATGGTCGCCGTGAGCCCGTTATCGCCAGTCGACAACACCACCTCATCTACCGCGGACCGCAATGCGGCGAACGACGCCGGGAGCGTGTTGCCCACCAGGTCGGCGTTCTCGCGCGCCACGCCTGCGGCGTCCTCGTTCGCGCGGGTGAGTTCGTTGATGGTGTCCACGGCAGCTGACGTGATCAGGCCGCCGCTCGCCTGACGCCGGTTGAAGATGGCCACCGCGTCGCCAAGCGACAGGTTCGCGTCGCCGAGCGTCTTCAGGATCTCGACCAGGCGCAGGCTGCCATCACCGTTCTCGCGCTGCACCACGTTGAGGCGCGCAAGGGCGGCCTCCGCGGCTCGCGAGGGACCCACCAGTGCCGTGATGATCCCGCGCAGCTGCGTGCCGCCAACGGTCGCCTTCTGACCAGCATCGGCCAAGATGCCCAGGATGGCCGCGGTGCGCTCGAGGCTCAGCCCTGCCGCTGCCGCGTTCGGCGCTGCTAGCTGGAACCCTTCAGCCAACTGCAACAACGTCGTGTTGGAGCTGTTGGCGGTGTTCGTTAGGACGTCCACCACCCGCTCCGTGTCCGTCGCCGCAAGCCCGAACTGCCGCAGCGTGCTCGCTGTGATGTCGCTCGCTCGGGCTAGGTCCGTCTCGGCCACAAGGGCAAGGTCGAGGGTTGGCCGCAGCGCAGCGACCGACTCCTCAGCATCCAGGCCCGCGCGACTCAGGTTGAGGAACGCCCGCGCGACTTCGTTAGCCGTAAACGGCGTGGTCGCACCAAGCTCCCGCGTTACCTCCTCGACACGAGCAATCGTAGACGTCAGCTCCTCCGCTGAGCCCGACGTGGCCCCGAGGACGCCCTGCACTCGCGCCAACGTCTGCTCGAACGTGCCAAGCGTGCTGATGGCACCTCGAGCCGCCCCAATGGCAGCGAACGACGACACGATGCCCGTCAGGCCTGTTCGGAACGAACCGAGCCCGCGTAGCTGGGAGTTGATCGAACGCGTGAACCGCTGGACACCACCTTCAGCGCGGCGTGCGGACGCCCCAACACCGCCAAACGCGCGTTCGAGCGCACGCGCAGCGGTCAACGCCTGACGTCCGTCAATCGCGATGCTCAGGGTTGGCATGTTGGGTTCCTTACTGGCTCAGGGGGTTTCGCACGCGCCAAGGATCCGGCCACCGCATCCAATGCGCTCACCACGTAGTAGATCTCCCGGCGTAGGTCCGGGTTGTCGATGCTCATCAGGTCGCACCAACTGATCACGTCCTGCGGTCCGATCGCTCGGTCCGAACTCTTCGGAAGCTGCAGGTAGCACTGCCAATGCAGCGCGAACCCGACCGGGACGTCGGGCAAGTTGCGCAGAGGCGACGCCAACCCGCGGGCTTCCAGTTCTTCCCATACGGCTAGCTTCCCGTCTCCGCCGTAGTCGCTGTGCCACTCGACGATCCCTCGGAGTTTCCCAGGGCCTCTTCCACCTCATCGTTCCGATAGAGGGCGTCCGTCATGGCGGCCTGGATCGTGTCATCCACGAACGCTCGGGCCATTGGGTTGCTCAGCACCTTGAGGGCCTCGGCCTTGCTGAACCGGATCGGCGCACCCTTGTCGTCGAGCAACTCCTCAGCGTCGTCGGGAGCGCCCTCGCCCTTGCCCCAGTTCACCAGTAGGTGCTTGACCACCAGCTTGATGATCTCGGGCATGAGCTCCTCATTGGCGCTGGCGCGCACCCGCAGGGATCGGGCGTGCTCGCGGCGCAGCTCCTCAAGCTCCCGCTCGTAGCCACCAC
>JBMYXJ010000587.1:0-2449 GCA_049608285.1 Mycobacterium sp.
AGCGGCGCGCCCGATTGTTGTCCGCCGCACCGTCGCCTTCCAGCGCACCGCGACGCCGCTTCATCACATGCGCCGTCTGCCAGGTCCGCATCACCACCTCGCCGATGCGTCCCATTGCCTGGGAGTCGCTGCCGATCATCGAGATTGCCCCGATGTCATGTAAAAGGTCCTCGGCCGCCATCGTGGAAGGCCGGATCCGGCTCTCGGCGAACGCCAGATCCTCTGGCACGCTGGGGTTGAGGTGATGGCACACCATCAACATGTCGAGGTGCTCGTCGAGGGTGTTCACGGTGTGCGGCCGGGTGGGATTGGTCGAGCTCGGCAGCACGTTGGGTTGGCCCGCGACGGTGATGATGTCGGGTGCGTGCCCGCCGCCGGCGCCTTCGGTGTGGTAGGCGTGAATCGACCGGCCCCTGATCGCGGCGAGCGTGTCCTCGACGAAACCGATTTCGTTGAGCGTGTCGGTGTGGAGGTTGACCTGCACACCCGCCGCGTCGCTGACGGTAAGGCACGTGTCGATTGCCGCTGGCGTGGTTCCCCAATCTTCGTGCAGCTTGAAACCCGCTGCACCGCCGCGCAATTGTTCCCACATCGCTTCGGCGCGCGTGGTGTTGCCCTTCCCGAGCAGCGCGATGTTGACCGGCCAGGAGTCCATCGACTCGAGCATTCGACCCAAGTGCCAGGCCCCTGGTGTGACGGTGGTGGCCTTGCTGCCCTCGGCCGGGCCGGTTCCGCCGCCGACGATGGTGGTGATGCCACTGCCCACGGCCTCTTCCATGAGCTGCGGACAGATCAGGTGGACGTGACAGTCGATGGCACCCGCGGTGACGATATGGCCATTGCCTGCGATGATCTCGGTTGAGGGGCCCACCGCCAGGTCTGGGTGCACGCCGGACATGATGTCGGGATTGCCGGCCTTGCCGATCGCGCTGATGCGTCCGTCGCGAATGCCGATGTCGGCCTTGATGATTCCCCAGTAGTCGAGGATCACCGCACCGGTGATGACGGTGTCGGGCGCCCCTTCGGCGCGGGTAGCACGCGACTGGCCCATCGATTCGCGCAGAACCTTCCCGCCCCCGAAGACCGCCTCGTCGCCGGCCCGGCCGGGTCCACCGCTTCGGTCCTCGGTGATCTCAACGAATAGGTCGGTGTCGGCCAATCGGATGCGGTCACCGGTGGTCGGGCCGAACAGGGCTGCGTAGCGGGAGCGGGTCAGCTCGGTCACTCGTTTCCGTCCAATCTGCCCGGAGCGTCGGCGTCTAATTTGCCCGGCGGACTGAGGGTCAGGCCGTATACCGCGCGGGTGCCGGCCAGCGGAACGAGACGGACACGCTGTGCTACTCCTGGCTCGAACCGGATCGCGGTGCCGGCAGGGATATCGAACCGGTGCCCATGCGCGGCGACTCGATCGAACTGCAGTGCGCCGTTGGCCTGCGGCACATGCACGTGGCTGCCGACCTGGACGGGCCGGTCGCCGGTGTTGACGATCTCCAACTCCAGCCGCTGTGCGCCGGCATTGATCTCAATCGCTTCCTCGCCCAACAGGACCTCGCCCGGCGTGAGGTATCCGCGATCGCCAGGCTTCCCGCTCAAGAGCGCTGCCTCACGGGATCGGGTTGTGGACGGTCACGAGCTTGGTGCCGTCCGGGAACGTCGCTTCCACCTGGACATCGACGAGCATCTCGGGCACTCCCTCCATTACGTGGTCGCGACGGAGCGCAGCGCGGCCACTGACCATCAATTCCGCGACGGTGCGGCCGTCGCGCGCACCCTCGAGGATGTGATCGGTGATGACTGCGACGGCTTCGGGATGGTTGAGTTGCAGTCCGCGGGCCTGGCGGCGGCGGGCGAGTTCGGCCGCATACGAAATCAGCAGCCGGTCCTGTTCATGCGGGGTCAAACGCATAGTTTCTGATCCTGCCACGGTCGGCGTTGGTCAGCAGCACGCGCACGGCAGCTACTCGGTGGGAAGGTTCTGCAGCCTGACCTGACCGCGTGCCACCAGGCGACCGTCGGTGTCGGCGATGGTGATTAGCCAGAGCTGCTGACGGCGTCCGCGATGGACTGGGGTCGAGATGGCGGTGAGGGTGCCGGAACCGATCGCGCGCAGAAAGTCGGTGTTGTTATTGACGCCGACGACCTTGCCGCCGCCGTTGGCCGCCAGCCACACAGCCCCTGAGACGCTGGCCAGGCTTTCGGCGACTGAGCAGTAGACACCACCATGGACGATGCCGTACGGCTGCAACAGTTTGTCGGTGATCTGTAGCTGCGCACGTCCGCCCTCGGGGCTGATCTCGAGGTAGGCCAGGCCGAGCTCAGCGTCGAATCCGTCGCCGAGGCCGTCGGGAAGGTCGATCGTCACCGCTTGTGTCTACACGTCCGGCTTGGGCGGTCTCAATCAGGGGTCGCCGGCGAATGCTGCGTTCTGCGGCGGAAGCGTTGGTTCTGG
>JBMYXJ010000588.1:0-2446 GCA_049608285.1 Mycobacterium sp.
GCCACTTCGACGATTCCTGGGCGAGACCGACGGTTGGTGAGAAGGGTGAACTGCGCGACCGCCGGATAGCGGTCGGCGAAGGTGACGATGTTCTCGACCGACGAGCCGCGCCACTGGTAGATAGCTTGGTCGTCGTCACCGACTACGACTAGGTCCGCGGTGCCGTTGGGTTTCGCGAGTAGTTCGATCAGTCGCTCTTGCGCGGGGTTAACGTCCTGGTATTCGTCGACCACGAGGTGCTGCAAGCGGGCTGTGACTGCGGCGTGGACTTCAAGGTCTGCGAGTGCCTCGACGGCTCGGAAGATTTGCGTGCCGAAGGACATGAATTGGTGGCGATCGAGGGCCGCGTAGTACGACTCTACCGCTTTTTTGAAGTCGCCGACCGGGAGCGTCTCGACGTCGATCAGCTCGTTCTCGATCACGTCGATTCCGCGCTGGAAGGTCGCGATGTTCTTGAACGTGCCGTCGGTGGGCGTGAGGTTCTTGATACCAATGAACGTGCTCTGCTGGTAAAGGAAGTTTGTCAGCTGGTTTGCGTCGAGAGGGGTGTATGTCTCGTACCGCGGAACATACGTCTGCAGCATTCGGAAGCAATATGCGTGAATCGTGCCCACGAACAGTCGGCCGAGCTGATCGGTTGCCTCCGGGCCGATCCGGGCGGTTACTCGTTCGCGTATGCGCTCTTTCAGTTCGGCGGCGGCCTTGTCGGTGAACGTGAACGCGATGATCGACTCTGGGGGTTCCCCGTCGGCGAGCAGCGATGCCACCCGCTGAGAAACGACTTCCGTCTTGCCCGAGCCCGCGGCCGCGATGATCTGGATGTGGCTGCCGCGATGCGTGACTGCTCTGGCGGCGTCGCCCTTGAGGACTGGAATGTCTGTGGCGGTTGCCGCCGGACCCTGCGTGACTGGAGCGACACGTGGGCCGGGAATGATCGCGGCTGGCGGCGGAGTGATTGCGGGCCGCTTCTTCGCAGCGTCCGGCACTACCCTCGGCGATGTGGGCGCCGCAGCGAATGGCTTGGGGACCGGTCGCTCGGCTTGCTTTGGCGGGGCAACCCACTTGAACTTCACCCGACTCCTCCCAACGCCCATTGACCACCCTAAGCTGCGCGGGTCACTTGATTCGCTTTGTGGCCTTCAGATATCAGTGAGGTTTCGGGATGCGGGCGATAAGCCCGGCTTTGAGCTCGGGGGAGCCGCGCAGGCCGTGGATGGCCTGGTGTTGACAAATGGGGCGGTCAACCGGACTGCAGGCGGATCTGCATCTTCCCCCTGCCAATTGTCCTGACGTCACGGTAGCCCTCGGCGAGGTTCGTTGTAGAGCACGAACCATTCCAAGGGGCGTCGCAGCTGGCCGCCGCTGTACCCGTCAGCGGTGTGCTTCTGAATCTCCACGGCGAGGGCGGAGAGTTCCTCGCTGACGCTGGCCTCGGTCTCATCCCACACGATACGGCCGTCGGCATCAATCTCACCCGCGGCCACGATCTGGCCACGGGCTCTGTCCTCGATATGGAAGGGGCTGCTCACGAGCAGGGATCGTGCCACACGGCCCCGACGACAACGTGCCCATCTGGATGAAAGGGGTTGTGCGATAGACCTCCGTACGGTGAGTCGAGTATCAGCCGACTCGCGCTGCTGAACTGCGGCGCGCTTTGCCCACGCTGCGGGGGCATCGGCCGTCAAATCTGCGGCGCCACTAGACTCGCGGGCGCGGAATCGAGATCACCGAACCAAATCGGGGAGAAATGAGCGAAAATCCCTGGGACGACGACCCAGCCGACCAGTTGCCTACCGCGATCGAACCGGGGCGTATCGGCCTCACGCTATGGACGAGTGCTCTAGGCGGAGACCCACAGGCTAATGACATCTCATTCGAGTGGGACGGTCGCCACACTGCGGACTGGCTCCAAGACATCAGTCCAGACGCGGGTGCACTTTCTCCGGCATCGAGTTCGCCGGTCCGGGGTGTGGTCAGCTGGCCTGATGGCAACGATGTTTTGCTTACTTACACTTGGAGTGACTTCGGGACGCATGGCTATCGACGGCTTGGCGGCATGGCCCCGACTTCGGGATTGCCGCAACATTGGGTGAGACTCGGCGAAGCCCTCGTTGACCTTGTGCTTCTCGACCTCGGATCATGTTCGGATGAAGACGAGTCTTTGGCCCCAGCCTATTACGACACTGCGGAGGAAGACGTCATCGAGCTCGACGACCTGTTCCGCACCTTCTTGGACGACGTGGGAGCAACCAAACCGAGTCCTGATTTCGACGAGTGGCTGGTCGATAAATTAGATTCGGGCGCCTACAAGATTGCCGATGGGTATTAGCCGTCGAAGCCGCTTGATGCGCTCCGGTTTGTGTGGCTCTTAGCCGAACATACGGACAGCACCGACGCGAGCGCGAATATCGCTCCTCCCACAAGCTGCTGCGACCACCCGGATTAG
>JBMYXJ010000589.1:0-2443 GCA_049608285.1 Mycobacterium sp.
GACGCCGATCGGCATCACGGGATTGGGACACGTGGAAGAACCCGGCCACCCCGGCCATGACTGCGGCGGCCCACGCGGCGGTGGCTGCCTCCACCTCTCCCACGTCGGCGGCGCCACCCAGGATGTCTGCAAAGTCGGCCAAGGCGCCGGCGGACAGAATCACGAAGACCACCGGGACCGCGACCAATAGCACCACGTTGAGCGGGCGGCGCCAGTACTCGGCCAACCACCGGCCACTCAAGCCCAGCGTCGCGGTCATCGCGGCACCGTGCGCCCGTCGATCAGGTCATAGATCCGATCGAAGCGCTCCTCATCTGCGATGAAATGGGTGATGATCAACAGGCTCGCCCCGGCGTCGCGTCGCTGGGCGGTGAGCTGCCAGAACCGCTGGTAGGTGTCCCAGTCGAATCCGGCGTAGGGCT
Source organism: Mycobacterium sp. (assembly GCA_049608285.1). GTDB lineage: Bacteria > Actinomycetota > Actinomycetes > Mycobacteriales > Mycobacteriaceae > Mycobacterium. The sequence continues at coordinate 423 of JBMYXJ010000589.1, forward strand.
CGTCGAGGAACAGCAGCGCCGGATCGTGCAGCATCGCGAGCGACAGGTTCAGCTTCGACCGCGTCCCGCCTGAGAGTTCCTCGACCCTGGTCTCGGCGAACCGAGCAAAGTCCAGTTCCTCGTAAAGCTGCTCGCGCGATCGCGCCAGTTCACCGGCGTCCAGGCCATACGCGGCACCGAACAGCTCAAGATGTTCATCGCAGCTCAGCCGTTCGTACAGCACCGGCACTTGCGGGCAATACCCGAAGCTCGGCGTTCTTTCCACCGTGCCCGCATCGGCGACCAAGTCACCCACTAGGACCTTCATCAAGGTGCTCTTGCCCGAACCGTTCTCCCCGACCAGCCCGACGACCTCGCCGGGTTGCAGCGCGACGTCGGCGCCCTTGAGCACCGGCAACGTCCGGCGCCGCGGCCACCAACCCCGCCGATACGCCTTCCACACCCCGGTGGCGGTCAGCACCTGTCCCGAAGTTCTCGCCGGCGAGGACCTGCTCGCCGGATTCGTCCCCCGCTCGGGCTCGCCACGGTGTTCGTTGCTCATGGATTCTCCTCTCGTAGCTCGTCACGGCGCAGCAGCCCGAAAGCCTCGAAGCGCGCCATCTCGCTCGCCCAGCGAGCAGGATCGGTGGCGCCTATCCCCGTGGACACGCACTGCACCGTCATCCCCACGACCATGTGGGCGACCAGCGCGGCATCGACCTGTCGGTAGGGACCCGTCCCGTTCACCTGCTCGAGCAATCCCTGACCCCACTGCCGAAGTTCATCGAGGAGGCCACCGCAGTAGTCCGCGGCAGCGCCCGCTCCCGTCGGCGCGGCCAACAGTGTCGCCTTGATCACGTGGGGCTCATCGACCATCAGCTTGGCCAGGCCCTCGAACCAGCCCGTCAACATCGCCTCGACCGCCTCGGGAGACCCGACGTCGAGGCGCAGACGGCCCCCTATGTCGGACAATCGCGGCACAATCCGGTCATCGACCAATGCAATGAACGCCTCGTCCAGATCGCCGAAGTAGCGGTAGAAGAGCCCCTGGGACGCGCCCGCGCGGCGTACGACCATCGGCACGCTGATCCGATGCCACTGCGTCTCCGCGAGCTCGGCAGCCAAAGCGTCCAGCAGCTCCTGGCGCCGAGTCTCGGGCGCCAAACGGCGCCGGCTTCGAGTAGCCACAGCCAAAGTATGCATCGTTACTGACAGTGCTGTCAATAGGGTTCCCCCGGACACCGGGCCGGCTGATCCGCAGGACACCGAAGCTCGCCGAACGCCGGGCCGAGAACGGCGCCCTGTCACGGCGAGTGGCGCTGGGTGCGGTCCTTGCCGCACCCCTGGTGTTCGCAGTCATGGCTGCGGATCTGCTAGGCCGCAGTTGGGTGCCGGAGTTCACGTTGAACCGGCGGGCCCAGTTGGCCCTCATCAGGCCGGTGATGTTCTACACCGGCTGACCGATCCACCGAAGCGGTCGACTCTGCGGCACCGCACTGCCGACGTGAACATCCTGATAGCGATCGGCACCATCGCCGCCTTCGGCTACAGCATGCTCGTCGCGCTGACGCCCTCGGCGATACCTGAAAAATGTTCGCGACACGACACTTTCGCCGCGGAACTTTCACTCGCGGACCCCGTGCATACGCCGGCCAGCGAATCCACCCCCGAGGCGCCAGCTCGCTCCGCTGAGCACACCGAACGCGATCTCGGCAGGTTTGAGTCAACCTGACTTGAGGGCTCGCCAGCGTTGGTCTCGGCCTTTGGTGTCGACCTGAATATCGCTGAATCCGGCTTGGCGCAGCCGATCTGGGAGCGTGTCGGGCGATATCGGGTTGTAGGTATCGCCGAGGTGAACGATCCGGAACGGAACCGAGTGAACGCCGTCGCTGCCGGCGAACACGCCACCTGGCGCGAGGACCCGGAACGCCTCGGCGAACAACTGATCCTGCAGTGGTGGCGTCGGAACGTGATGCAGCATCGTGAAACACACCACAGAACTGAAGCCCGCTTCGGGGAGACCGGTCGCTGTTCCGTCCCCG
>JBMYXJ010000590.1:0-283 GCA_049608285.1 Mycobacterium sp.
GCGAGAGCGCTTCGATACTGCACCCAAGTTCCGAGACAGCGGCCCCCTTGCGCTCGGTGGCGATCATTTCCGCTGAGTCCTCGCTGTGGGGGAGAGTCCAGTGTTCACGTCCATAACGGTCGACCACGATATCGATGAGATCGTCGAACTTGGTGGTCAATCGAATGGCATCCATGTCGGCGTTGCTCTCGATGAACTCGTCGCAGTCCTCCTGCGACCACGATGCGGGGAACCGCAGGTGTGATCGGTACAGATCGCAGATCCGGGCTGCGAACTGGCCGGA
>JBMYXJ010000590.1:293-2442 GCA_049608285.1 Mycobacterium sp.
AAAATGCGATCTCAGGCCAATCCGCTACGGCTGCGTCAGCCAGTTTCTCTAGATCGGCATCGAGACTCATCGAACTATCCCCTTCCACGCCGATGCCGATTGTGCCCGCAGATACCGACAAGTCTGAGCACACTGCACCGAACAAACGTGGACCGCGACCTAGGACGCTTCAGCGGCCAGGTTGGCATCGCTGGGCTGGGGGGAGAACGAGGCCGGCGCGTGCCCGGGCGTGTGTGATCCGGGAGGGCTCTGGAGCAGCAGCGAGGGACGCGAGGATTGCGAGGTTTGGTGCGCCACCGAATCTTTTTGTGGTGGATAGATGGTCCACAGCAGGACATTCCTGTGGTTCCGGGCGCCGTCGTCCTCGATGACCCATTCCAGGCTGCGAAGCGCGGGTGCATGGCGTCTGAGAATCGCCGTGACTTCCCGGCCGTTCTTGGGCCACTCTTTGGGGCGCCGCACCTGGTCGCCAACCGGTGTGGCCATCGCTAGTAGGTCGCTACCGGACTTGTCCTTGATCGGCTCGTTGCGTTGCTCACGTAGCCATCCGATGAAGGGGTCGACGGACAAGCTGTCCTCGGACAACTGGTCCGCGCGCGATAGGTAGCGCGTCAAGCCATTCGTGGCCAACACCTCGTCCACGGCCGCAAGCGTGCGCCCATAGTCAGCCATCCTTGGGGATTCGTCGACGGAGATCGTTTCCAGCCGTTGGTGGACGTTAGCGGCCAGGTCGAGGAGTCCGCCAAGAATCCCCGGTAGTTCGTGTGCCCATTGTTGTCGTAGCGTGACTTCGGGCTGGCGGTGGCGGCGGTCGATGCGCCGGAGTTCGACTGTTGCCAACCGTTCTGCGAGGTCGGGACGGATCGCGCCGACGTCGATGCCGTTCACAATGACGCATCGCCGAAACTTGAGCACCGCCAGGTCGGCGTCTGTGTACAGCGCTCGTTTTACGTTGCCTTCACCGGTTACGGCTCGGCACAACGAATCTGATAGCCACGGCGGGATCGTAGACACATTGTCCAATGCAACTACCCATGATCCCGATGCTGCGGTCACCCAGGAGTCGGCGTCGCGTGGCGCCTGCCGGAGGGGAACAGGGGAGGGGTCGATGAGATCGACCAACATGCGCGTGGTCGTGCTCTTGGCGCTGCCTTGCTCGGCGAAGAGTGCCAGCACTGGATGTGGGATGTCGCATTGAATGAGTGCAGCGACGAGCGTCGCGAGAAGTACCGACCGATCCTCCGCAGCGACATTGACGAAATCCCACAGCCTGGTCAGATCGCCGTCTTCGGTGGGCAGAGGCATCGCTCCGGTCAGCTTCGTGTGAAGGAACCGTACTGGGGCGGTCTTCGTGACCGCCCACCGTCCCTGGCTGACACAGATGACCTCGCCGTCCGGTCTTCCGGTGTCGATGTAGATGCTGCTGTCGCTGTCTGCAACACGTAAGTAAAGGCGCTCAGGTGGTTGCTTGGTCGCCAGCCCGTCGAGGATCCACATGGCGTCGGTGATCGCCTGACTTCCAGCGATAGAGCCGGTTTCAGTGAAGTAGCGGGCGGCGAGGTCGGCGCGCAGGCTGGCACGGCCGCCGCGAAGGAGCATCGCTAGATGTGGCCGAGTGCGCTCGGCGCCGAACGCCTCCCCCTCATCGGAGACACCGATGAGATAGTGCTCTTGTGCCATGCCGACCAGGCGTACGGCGACTGACTTCTTGTCCGTTGATGCGTTGGTATTCATAGGGTTTCCTGCCTGCGGCGTTTCTGCAGGCGGCGGAGATGCGCAATTCTCATGAGGGACTTTCGTGTTGAGTGATCGGGTGGTTCGAACGAAGGACCTCGGCTAGCCCCCGAGGCCTCGATCGTCAACGGGTCTCAGGCGGCGTCGCCGCCACCACGTCGGGTTCTGCTCTCCCGCTGGGAGATCCAACGCAGAACCTCGTCTTTGCGGTATACGACACGTCGGCCCAACGTGAAGCTAGCCGGACCGACGTCGGAATGCCTCCAGTAGCGCAGAGTCCCGACGGGGATGCCCGTCATTTCCGAGACCTGTTTCGCGCCTAGTAGTTCCATGTGAGCTCTCCTCGTTAAGGGTTCTATGGTCAACGAGGCCAACAGTGGCGGGCGTCTTCGCGTTTTGTCTAACACCAGAGCCA
>JBMYXJ010000591.1:0-2436 GCA_049608285.1 Mycobacterium sp.
AGTCGCGCTTGAGCATCTCGGACCCGGTGTGCTCGGCAATCTCACTCAGCACGAGGGCCACCACGATGTGCGGCTTCGGCCGCGTGCCGTCGGGCATCTCCAAGGCTTCATAGAGCGGCCCCAGGTCGTGGGCCAGTGCGGTCAGTGTCTTGACTAGGTTGTCCATGCGCCCTCCTTCAACCGCGCGGCGCGGGGCAGCCAGTCGCCACCCCGCGCCGGTCGCGGGCGCGAATCCCGGTCATGCCGGGCAATTGTGCGGTGGGGTCCGCCCCTCGTTTCGCCGAGCCGGGCCTCCAATCGTCTAACTGGGTGCTGTGCGGCCCCACCGCGTGACTCTACGCCGAAGCGAACTCGGCCATGATCCCAGGCGCGGCGGTGTCGAACCCGACCATGTCAAGCATCCCGGCATCGGTGGGGTCCGCGATGGTGAAGCCGGTCGCGGTCATGCCGACCACGATCAACTTCGCGCCGGGGTTGACCTCGCGGCGGTAGCGCTTGAGCGCCTCGAACGGGTGGATGCGCCCGTGGCAGGTCTCATTGTCCGTGTAGATCACGAACACGTCGGTGACGACCCTGTTCTCCAACGCCCAGAGGATGGGCTGGGCGCAGTCGGTGGCGCCGAAGGGGAGGCCACTCACCTCATGGACCGCGTCGGCCAGGGACATGCCCGAGTGGATGTTCAGCGGCGTGATCTTCGCTGGGCCATGCCAACGCCCGGGGCCCTCCGAGAATGCCACGAAGTGGTGGCGCGGCTCCCGCTTGGCCGTGGCGAGTGCCATCGCGGCAGAGCCGACACGCGGGGTCACGCCGGTCATGCCCGCAATCTCGCCACCGGCCATCGAGCCGGATACGTCCAGTGCGAGGAGCCAGCGCTTGTCTGTACTCGGGATGCTGTCGAATGCGAGGTAGAAGGCCCGGTCCAGCGCCGCTTCAATCTGCTGGATCGGGCGCCATGTGAGCGAGCCGCGGACGCCGGAGCCGCGCCTGTAGACGTTCAGCGCGACGAGGATGGCCAACGGGTGCAGCCGGGCGCGCTTGAGCGCCTCGGGGTCGGTCAGCGCGGCGCACACCTTGGCGGTGTAGTCGCCGAGCGGCTGGAGCGCGCCATTGGCGGTCATCCGGCCGAGGTTGCGCAGCATGGCGCCGAGCGGCAGACCGCCCGCGTCGAGCAGGCCGCGCCATGTCTTGGGGTCCTTGAGCGACTCAGAGGGGAGGGCTTCCCAGGGCAGTCCAGCGGAGACGCCAGTGAGGGGCGATGCCTTGGCGACTTCCACAGCGCGTGGAAGGGCCATGTGCGGGCCGTCGGCCAGCGTGCCCTTGGTGGCGTAGGTGAACAGGTCGCCGTGCGCTGAGGTTGCCTCTACGGCGCTCTCGTGCGACGCGGGCCAGTAGCCGCTCGGCTTCGCCATGCGCAGCACGTCGCGGTGCGACCACCCCTCGCGCTGGCGGTACTTCACCAACTGGTAGGCGAGCGACTCCGGCGCGCGGCTGGTGTACCACCGGGCCAGGGCGCGGCGGGTGCCTCGGCCGAATCCGCCGAGGGCGCGGACTGCCGAGACGAACTTGAACAGGTGCGTGCCAGTGCGGCACACCTTGGGCATCGCGGCCAGGGCGGCGCGGCGGGTGTCGACGGCGGTGGCGCGCTTGGCGGTCAAGGCCAAGGCGAAGATCGCGGCGTCGTTGCGGGGGGCGCGGCCGTCGCGTGAGACACCGACGATGGTGTCGACAGTGCGCGGACCATCGGCTGCGGCGCACTCCAGCACGACTCCAGCGTTGTCGACGGTGAGGGAGCGAGCCGAGGCGTAGTAGGTCGGGGCGTCGCTGCCTAGGATGAGGAAGCGGTCCAGGCGCTGCCAGCAGTCGAGGGCGAACACGTAGCCGCCCGCGTTGTTCTTGACCTGATCGGCGCGACCGAGGGCGCGCTCGGTCTGCGGGGTGGCGGTGACGGCATCGAGTAGGTTCTTGAACATGGCCCCTCCTTTGTAGGGCTGCGGGCAAGTGGGTGACGGTCCGGGGTATGTGTCGGAGTGTGAGTCCGTGGGTAACCGGAGGGTCTTCAGCCCGCAAATTGTGAGCGGTGGCCGTGGACAAGTTGGTTGGCGCTGTGGTTCATCACAGCCCTGATGCGCCCCTTGCGGGGTGAGGATTCGAACCTCTAAATGGTTATCAACGCCTATCGGCCCGCGGCCAGTCGCTTCGCACTGCGTCGGACAAGTCGCAACGATGGCGGGTACTTCCCCAAGAGGTAAGCCAAGGTCATCAGCCCGGCGCAGTGCGAAGCGGTCGATGGGCAAGTGAAGTGTTGTTGGGGATACGATTAACAGTCGGTAACCAACAACGTTCAGCCCATCGACGAGTGAAGGGTAGGGGGTGCGGTCAGCGGCGTCAACTGGTTTTTTCGCTTGCGCTGATTTTTCTTCTGCGCCACGCTGTCAG
>JBMYXJ010000592.1:0-2435 GCA_049608285.1 Mycobacterium sp.
GTTTCGCTGTGCATGAGGCGATGGATCAGATCGGGGCCGTCGCCGGGCCACTGGCGGTGGCGGGCATGCTGTTCGCGTTCGGCGGTGATTTCGGGCCGCCCTTGGCGCTGCTCGCGATCCCCGGCGTGGGGGTCCTGCTGTTGTTGATTTGGTTACGCGCCCGGGTGCCCGAGCCCGCCCGCTATGAAGTCGTGGCCACGCCGGTCGCCAAGTCTGTTGTGTCGCAAGGCTTCGTGCGTTCGCTGCCGCGATCGTTCTGGAAGTACTCAGTTTTCTCTGCGGCCACCATGGTGGGATTCACCACCTTCGGGGTGCTGTCCTTTCATCAGGTGCAGGAGGGAATCGTGCCGGTGGCTGCGGTGCCAGTGATATACGCCGCCGCAATGGCTGTCGATGCCCTTGCGGCACTCATCACCGGTTGGGCCTACGACCGCGTCGGTGCGCGGGTCCTGGGCGCGCTGCCGGTGCTGGCCGGGCTGGTACCGGTGCTGGCTTTCGCCGACCACATCGCGCCTGTCGTCGTCGGGGCCTTGGTGTGGGGAGCGGCGGTCGGCATCCAGGACTCGACACTGCGGGCGGTCGTTGCTGATCTCGTCGAACCAGCTCGCCGGGCCACTGCGTACGGAATCTACGCCGCGGTCATCGGCACCGCCGCCGCGGCAGGAGGAGCGCTCACCGGGCTGCTGTACTCACATTCGGTCCCACTGCTGATCACGGTGGTGATTGTGGTGCAGATTGCTGCAATGGCCGCTCTGCCGCTGGTCCGTCATCAGACCAACTAGGTCGGTGGGCCACCGGCTAAATCGACCCGGACGATCGCGTTGTCCGACCACAATGTTGTGCCTGCCGAACCGGCGGAGCTTCTCGCGCAGTGGCAAATGGCGGTTCATCGCCGATAGCGACGTGGTGGTGTTCCAAGCGCTGGACACCGGTACCGGGATGGTGACGAGCTGGTATGTCGATATGGGCAATTCTCATGCCGGAGCGATCAAGTTCGACGAGTTCATGATCTAACTCGGGGGCTTTTCGCCACAGGCCTCCTCGCCACCGGATTTCGCTGGTCGGGGCGAGCCCGTCAATCGGCGGCTGTACGTGCGGTATCCAGCCGCCAAAGCTCATCTGAGAAACCGACTGCCAATGTGATCGCCGGGCGCAGGGGTGGGCGGAGTACCAGGATCAGCGAGTCAAGTGGCCGGATGGACCTAGGCCAACCCACACCACCAGGCACACGCCCGCGCCGCCGAGAACCGCCAGTGCTGCGGCGGTGGTAACAAGCGCGACGATGGCGAAGACCAACAGGCCGACCAGAAGCGCGACCACCTTGTAGGCGGGCCAGGGGATACCGGCGATCGACACCGTCGTGGCCGAACGCGACATGGCCTCGCGAATTTGTTCGGCGCTGGTCATGTCGATCACGGTACTTCGTAAACGAAGTTTCGGGTAACCGAAGTACCGATTATGGCCAGATGAGTTCGATAGTCTGGCTACATGCCCCTTACCGGAGAATATGAACCCAGCACATTCGATTGGGCCCGAAAAAACGCCGAAGAGTACATGGAATCCGGCGGCACCAGAGGGACTGAACTCAAGGGAATGCCGGTCGTCCTGCTGACCACGATCGGCGCGAAGACTGCAAAAATCCGCAAGACGCCGTTGATGCGGGTCGAACACGACGGGGAGTACGCCGCCGTCGCATCGCTCGGCGGGGCACCCAAACACCCCGTCTGGTACTACAACCTCAAAGCGCACCCCCGGGTCGAATTGCAGGACGGCACCGAGACCGCTGACTACGACGCCCGTGAGGTCTTTGGCGACGAGAAGGCGACGTGGTGGGAGCGTGCGGTGGCGGCCTTTCCGGACTATGCGGACTATCAGAGGAAGACGGAACGTCAGATTCCGGTGTTCGTGCTGACGCCGGTCCGGTGAATCCGTTTTTGCTGCGGTGGGCTGCGGTGGCACCATTGTGCGGTGTCCGCTGAGCTGAGCCACCCACCCCCCATCGATCCCGCGGCGTCCTTGTGTGCCGCGGATATCGACGAGGCCGCTCGGCGAATTTCCGGAGTCGTAACGAAGTCGCCGTTACAACTCAGCGAGCGGCTGTCGGCGATCGTCGATGCAAAGGTTTACCTCAAACGCGAGGATTTGCAGGCGGTGCGTTCATACAAACTGCGCGGCGCGTACAACCTGTTGATGCAGCTGAGCCCCGAGGAAAAGGCCGCAGGGGTGGTGTGTTCCTCGGCCGGAAACCACGCTCAGGGGTTCGCGCTGGCATGTCGGTCGATGGGTGTGCACGGACGTGTCTACGTTCCGGCCAAGACGCCGAAGCAGAAACGCGACCGGATTCGGTACCACGGCGGCGACTTCATCGAGCTAATCGTCGGCGGCAAGACCTATGACATGGCTGCCGAAGCGGCCCTGGTGGACGTCGCGCGGAC
>JBMYXJ010000593.1:0-2426 GCA_049608285.1 Mycobacterium sp.
AGGGCGTCGATCACCGTGTCGCCCGATGACCGGGTGTCGGGACAGATCGTTGCCGCAGCAATTGCCCGCGACGCGGACGACAAAGGTCCGCAACTGCTCAACAACCTGCCGTTCGCGCAGAAGGTCGCAGTCTCGGAATACAGCCGTGATGATTACGTGGGCACCCAGGCGGTGTTCTCCGACCTCACTTTTGCCGAATTACCCCAGTTGGCGAATATGAACCGGGACGCAGCCGGCGTCGATATCTCGTTGCGGCGAGCCGGCGACCGCGTCATCCTCGATGGCCGCGCGGATCTCACTTCGCTCAGCGATTCCGAGGCCGAAGTATCGCTGAGTGTCTCCTTTCCCGGCGAAGTGACCTCGACCAACGGTGAACAAATCTCCACCAACATCGTCGAGTGGAAGCTCCGGCCCGGCGTGGTCAGCACAATGAACGCGCAAGCGCGCTACACCGATCCGAGCGCGCGATCGTTCACCAGTGCCGCGATCTGGCTGGCGATGAGTTCGTTCCTGGTCGCAGCCATCATCGGCTCGATCGCCTATGCGAATCGGGACCGTTCCCCACGACTCGGTGAGCCCCAAGACGAGCCGCAGTAAGGCCAAGATAAGTACGCCAACTACCAATTGCCGACGCGTGGCGCCTGTCTTGCCACAACTACGGCTGCAGGCTCTACTCTGAAGACACTCGGGGGCAAAGTGTGACCGACCTGGACGAGCACAGAGACGAGCACAGAAAGGGGCGCCCGCTGAGCGTGGATTCAGCGGCACCGTCAGCTGTCGAACTGGCCGCGGCCGTGACCGACCAGCTGCGGGATTACCTGCGTGATCGCCGCCGCGACGCGGCCTACATTGGTGCGGATTACGCGGTGCTAACCGCGGCACTCGAAGAGTTCGTCCTTCGCGGGGGCAAGCGACTCCGCCCAGCCTTCGCTTACTGGGGCTGGCGTGCGGTGGCCGGTACCGAGCCAGGGCCTGGAGTGCTCAGACTCTTTTCGGCATTGGAATTGCTGCACGCGTGCGCACTGGCGCACGATGACGTCATCGACGCTTCTGCCACCCGGCGCGGCCTGCCCACCGTCCACCGGATTTTCGCCGAACGCCATCGCAGTCACAACTGGCGCGGGTCATCCGAGCAGTTCGGTGTCTCCGCGGCGATCCTGCTCGGCGATCTGTCCCTGGTGTGGGCCGACGACATCGTCGCAACGGCCGCAATCGGCCTCGACGCCCACCGGCGCGTGCAGCGCGTGTGGGCGGCGATCCGCACCGAAGTTCTCGGCGGTCAATATCTTGATATCGTCGCCGAGTCCAGCGGCGGCGATACGGTCCAATCAGCTATGACCGTCAACATCTATAAGACCGCCTCCTACACCATCTCGCGTCCTTTGCAGCTCGGGGCGGCCGCTGCCGCCGACTGCCCCGAGGTCCTGGAGTCCTTCCATGAGCTCGGGACCAGCCTGGGCGTCGCCTTCCAACTGCGCGATGATGTCCTTGGGCTGTTCGGCGACCCGGCCGTCACCGGCAAGCCTTCCGGTGACGACCTGCGGTCGGGCAAACGCACCGTTTTATTGGCCGAAGCCGTCGAGCTCGCCGAGAAGCACGATGCCGTAGCAGCGAAGCTGTTTCGTGCGTCGATCGGAACCGAGTTGACGGATGCGCAGGTCAAGGAGGTATGTCTGGCGATCGAGTCGGTAGGCGCACTCGCGGCCGTCGAAGACAGAATCGCCAGACTATCCCAACGCGCACTTGACATCCTCGATGCCGCACCTATCGACGACCACGCCAAAACGGGACTCGCTGAACTCGTAAGATTGGCCGCGAACCGGTCCGCCTAGGAGAATGAACACACCCGCGCCGGCCCAGGCCCCGAGAACCGGTCTGTCAGAGTATTTTTCGCAGCGCGTCCTGCCGCACTTGGGGCGACTGAAGGAGTTCACGCTCTCCCCGGAGGCGCGCCCCGCGCTGGTTGGAGCGTTCGGCGCAGTCCTGATCGCCATTGGCGGACTCGGCGCTGGCAGCACCCAACTTCACGATTCGTTGCTTGAATCGATTCACCTGTCCTGGCTGCGGTTCGGGCACGGACTGGTGCTGTCCTCGGTGCTGCTGTGGACAGGTGTGGCGCTGATGCTGATGGCCTGGCTATGGCTGGGCCGACGAGTGGTCGATCGCACCGCCAACGAGTACACGATGATAGCCACCACTGGATTCTGGCTGACGCCGCTGCTGCTCAGCGTTCCGGTTTTCAGCCGCGACACCTACTCCTACCTTGCCCAGGGCGCATTGCTTCGTGACGGCTTTGATCCCTACGTCGTCGGACCAGTCGACAATCCAAACTTGCTGCTAGACAATGTCAGTCCCATTTGGACGACAACCACGGCACCGTATGGTCCGGCGTTCATTCTGGTGGCGAAGTTCGTCACGATGCTGGT
>JBMYXJ010000594.1:0-2420 GCA_049608285.1 Mycobacterium sp.
CGAACAGGAGGCCCGACGCCGGGACGAGGCGCGCCGCGCCGAGGTCTTCGACGACATCCAGTCAGCGATCGCCGCGTTGGACGTATCCGACGAGACCGCAGCGGCGGTGACCACCGCGCTCACAGCCGGCCGCGTCCCGCACATCACCGTTGACTATTGAGGCACCCCATGAGCGAGACGACCGACCTTGCGGTGGCGGACGAGCGCGAGACGCTGCCAGCCACCGCACCCCGCACCGCCTCCGATGACGTCGCCGCCCTGCTACGGGTCGCCGTCGAGGGCGGGCTGCCTGCCGAGTCCATGGAGCGGCTCGTGGACCTCCAGATCAAGATGCGGGCCGAGGACGCCCGCGCGGCCTTCGCCCGGGCCTACGGCCAGATGCAGGCGAAGCTGCCCCCGGTCCTGAAGAACCGGCACGTCGCCCACAACGACACGACGTACGCGACCCTCGATGAGGTCGAGCGCACTGTGCGCCCTGTGCTGGCGGTGAACGGGTTCAGCTACTCGTTCACCACGGAGAAGGGCGACGACGGCGAGCGCGAAGCGGTCTGCCGGCTCCGCCACGAGCAGGGGCACACGGAAGAGACCCGGTTCCCTATGCAGATCGACGGCAAGGCGCGCATGAACGAGACCCAGCGCGTCGCCTCAGCCGCCTCCTACGCCCGCAGGTACGCCCTGCTGTTCGCCCTGGGGGTCAGCACCACCGACACCGTCTACGACGATGACGGGGCCGCAGGGGGCGCCGTAGAGCCCATAACGGAAGAGCAGGCCGCCGACCTCGCCGCACTGGCTGAGGAAGTAGGCGCCGACACGGAGCGATTCTTCCGCTGGGTCTCGAAGCGGGCGCCCGGCGTCAAGTCATGGAGCGACATCCCGGCCTCTGTCCTCGATCAGTGCGTGACGGCCCTCAACGCGAAGCGGGGGGCGTGATGCAGATCCACGACGTAGAGCAGGGCAGCGCCGAATGGGCCGCGCTGCGCATGGGACGGCCGACCGCCTCGCGCTTTGACTGCCTCATGACGAGCGCACCGGTGTACCTCGTGACGGCCGCGAACGGCGAGATCACGCGCCACCGCAGCGAGGCTACTGCGCAGAAAAAGGTCGACGCCTGGACGAAGAAAGACATCGCGTCCAGTTACGTCATGACCTTCGAGCGTAGCGCGCAGGGGGAGCGGTACATGATCCAACTCCTGGCAGAGTGGGCCACCGGCGAGCCCGGCGACGGCTACGAGTCGCAGGCGATGCTGCGCGGCACGCACCTCGAAGCGGAGGCGGTCGACTACTACGAGATGATGCGCGGCGAGGCGACGCGCCCGGTGGGGTTCATCACGAACGACGCAGGCGCCGGCTGCTCGCCCGACCGGCTCAGCGGCGAGGGCGGCCTGGAGATCAAGTGTCCCGGACCCGCGGTCCATATGCGGTACCTGCTCGGCGGCGGGATCAGCGACGAGTACCGGCATCAGGTGCAGGGGTGCCTGTGGGTCTCCGGGCTCGCGTGGTGGGACACGCTGAGCTATCACCCGGACATGCCCGGCGCGCTGCGGCGAGAGCTGCCGGACCCCGAGTGGCAAGCGCAGTTTGCGCCCATCTTCGCCGCGTTCGCCGATGAGATGGAAGCCAAGCGCGAGACGCTCAGGGGCATGGGCCTCAAGGCGTGGGGGGACCGCTGATGCCGTGCAAGATGGGAACGTGCTCGCGCTGCAAGCGCTGGATCTCGCTGCCGTGGAAGGGGATGTGCGACAAGTGCCTGAACGCGATTGGGATCCTCCGCCACCGTAAGCGCAAGAAATCGACCAAGGACGTGCGCAAGGAGCGAGGCAGTCAGGGCGACCCCTATCGCTTCGTCGCTCCCTGGGTCGATCACCTGCAACGCTGGGGCCGGGTCGCCCGGCGCTCGCGAGAGAGTTACGAACGCAAGCATGGCCCCCTGACGCCGCTGACGAGGAGATAGCGCCATGCGTGACACCATGACCGTCTCACGGACTCGCCTCTACGGCGACGATTCCGACCTTGAGGCGCGCGTCGATCGCGCCTACCTCGACGGGCAGCGGGTGAAGGCTATCCGCTACCTGGGAAACCAGTGGCGGGGACGCGCCGGAGCTGCGCACCGCTACAAGAACAGCTTGGGCCAGTGGACGGAGGCGAAGCGATGAAGCGCACCGCCTACGCAGAAGAACACGGTGAGTGGGTCTACGACTGGCACGCCATCCTGTGGAACATCGAGCACGGGCTTTGCACGGGGGATGAGCTGCGGGAATGGCGAAACGCATCCTCCGACTGGGTGACGTGCGCATGTGGCAACCAGTGCGCCGCCATTCCCCGTTATGGGGAGGGCGGTTACTACACGAAGGGCGCCCCCCGGGATGCTCAATTGCGCGGCCTTGGCGCGGAGTTCTGTGAGCGCATCTGGCTGCCCACAA
>JBMYXJ010000595.1:0-2418 GCA_049608285.1 Mycobacterium sp.
CCGGCGCTGGAACCGCTGTCGCTGAATCCTGCCGGTGCCGTGGCGGCGGTCGAGCCGGCCGGGGCCACCGTAGCCAGTGCGGCAGTATCCAGTGCGGCGGCGTGCCCGTCGAGCTCAGCGAGCAACTCCTCGACCACCGCGATCGCCTCTGCCAGAGACCGGCGTGCCTCGGCCAGCAGCTTCTCGGCGATGCCTGGTGCATCCAAGCTCTGCTCCAGTGCGCTCGCCTTGAGTTCAAACTCATCGACGATGGCCTGAAGACGTCGATGAGCCCGCTCCACTGCCGCGGCGGCGCTCTCAGTCGTCGATCCAAGGTGTGCGGCGCGCTCTGCGGCATCGTCGATCGCCGTGACGGTCGTCGCCGCGAACTCGGCGGCAGCGTCGGCCCCAGCGCCCAACCATCCGGAGGCGGTGCGGTGCCAGGCTTGCCCGGCTGAGTTCGCGACATCGGACAGCGTGTTGTGGATCCCGCCCAGCTCCGCGACGACCCCGGCTGCCGGGTCGCCCGACGATCCTGGGCTGACCAGTTCCTGCACCCGGCGGATCGGCGCGGCCAATGTAGAGACCAGAGCGGTGGGCATCACCAGTTGCCGGTGATCTGGTTCCCAGCCCCGGTGTCGGTTTCCGAGTAGGACTGTGCCGCGCGCCACGCCGCCGAGTGCGCCATCGCCAGGGAGGCACTCAGCTCGGCGACGCGGCGGGCCTCGCGTCCAGAGGCCTGGGTCAGCGCGGCCTGAAAGCGGGCGCCGACCGGACCGAACATCGAGGCGGGCTTCGAAGCAGGCACCGAAACAGGCATCGAAGCAGGCATCGAAGCAGGTGAGGTGCCCAGCGCGGTCAGCCGCGCAACCACCGACTGCAGCTCGGCGGCCTGGTCTGAGGAGGCCGAGCCGTAGGCGCGAATGAGGTCGGTGTCTGCAGACAAGCGCGGGAGCATAAAGATTAGGACGTTGGGAAAGCGCGTCCGGTTCCCGTTAAGTTAAAAGTCATGGAAGTGCACGTCGTAGACCACCCGCTGGCTGCGGCGCGGCTGACCATCTTGCGTGACGAGGGCACTGACAATGCCGCGTTCCGTGCCGCGCTGCGGGATCTCACCCTGATGCTCGTCTACGAGGCGACCCGGGATCTGGCAGTCGACACCGTCGAGGTGCGCACTCCGCTGGCCGACACGACCGGGGCGAAGCTGGCCAAACCACCCCTTCTGGTTCCGGTGCTGCGCGCCGGCCTGGGCATGGTGGATCAGGCCCATGTGCTCATCCCAGAGGCCAGGGTCGGATTCGTGGGGGTCGCCCGCAACGAGGAAACCCACGAGCCAGCGCCGTATCTGAAGTCGCTTCCCGATGACCTGAGCACCCAGCCGGTGCTCGTGCTCGACCCGATGCTGGCGACCGGGGGCTCGATGATCCACACCATTGAGCTGCTCTACGCCCGCGACGCTGTCGATGTCACAGTGGTCTGCGTGGTCGTCGCTCCAGAAGGTCTTGCCGCGCTGGAAAAAGTGGCGCCGAGGCTGCGACTGTTCACCGCGGCAATCGATTCCGGGCTCAACGACATCGCCTACATCGTTCCAGGCCTCGGCGACGCCGGGGATCGTCAGTTTGGCCCGCGTTAGCTCACCATTGCCGCACCGCGGCGGCCACCGCATCTTGCAGCCGCGCAGCCCGCTTACTCGCGAGCGGTAGATCGCCGCCGCAACGAATTTCGATGTAGGACTTCAGTTTCGACTCGGTGCCCGACGGCCGGGTCACGATCCGCACCGATGCGGAGTCGTCTGCTCCGTAGAACACGAGTGCGTCGGTGGGCGCGGCCAGGCCGGTCGCTGAGAAGGCGAAGTCGGCCAGGTCGGTGACTGTGAGAGCGACGCCGGCCACCTGGTGCGGCGGGGCGGCACGGAGCCGGGCCATCAGCGCTGCGGCTGCTTCGGCTGTCTCGACCCGGCGGGTAACCGCGGTGGTGGTGTGTACGCCGTGGCGACGGGCCAGGTCGTCGAGCGCGTCGAGCATCGTGCGTCTACGCCTGCGCAGCGCGACGACAAGATCGCACAGGAGCACGGCGGCGCTGATTCCGTCTTTGTCGCGGACCGCGGCCGGGTCCACACAGTGCCCGATCGCCTCCTCGTAGGCGTACACCAGCGTCGCATCGGGTAGGTCTGGGATGTTCGTATCGGCGCGGGCCAGCCATTTGAACCCGGTGAGCGTTTCAACGTGGCGCGCCCCGTGGTCGGCGGCGATGCTTGCCAGCATCCGCGACGACACTACTGTGCTGGCGACTACCGCGGTTGGATCGTCGCAGCCGGAGAGAATGTAATCTCCTAGTAGCCAACCGGTTTCGTCGCCGGTGAGCATCCGCCACCCGGACGGGGACGGGACGCCGATCGCGCACCGGTCGGCGTCGGGGTCCAGTGCGACGGCGAACGGT
>JBMYXJ010000596.1:0-2413 GCA_049608285.1 Mycobacterium sp.
TCATCTCGTCTTTGGCGCGCGAATAGTCCTCCCACCGATACACCGATTCCAGGTCCATCGGGCTGAGTTTCCATTGCCGCAGAGGGTCGGTCTGCCGTGCCTTGAACCGGCGCAATTGGACCTCATCGGACACTGAAAACCAATACTTTCGCAGCAGGATCCCGTCGTCGATCAGCATCTGCTCAAAGATGGGGGTCTGCCGCAAGAACAACGCATGTTCTTGCGGTGTACAGAATCCCATCACCTTCTCGATACCGGCGCGGTTGTACCAAGACCGATCGAAGAGGGCGATTTCCCCTTTCGCGGGCAGATGCTTGATATACCGCTGGTAGTACCACTGCCCGCGTTCCCGGTCGGTCGGTACCGGCAGGGCAGCGACGTAGGCGTGCCGCGGGCTCAGATACTCGGTGATCCGCTTGATGGCGCCACCTTTACCCGCAGCATCACGACCCTCGAAGAGGACAACCACACGCGCACCCGAATCCCGAACCCACTGCTGCAACCCCACGAATTCGGTCTGCAGTCTCAATAATTCGGCTTCGTAGACTCGTTTGGAAATTTTGTGTCCGCCCGAAGCGGTCGACTTCTTCATCTTTTCTCCGCCTGCGCCGGTGTGCCGTCCCTCGTTGTACCGCTCACAGCATCGAATGCTATCTCCACGAAGCACGGCGCGCGGGCTCCTTCAGGGACGGCGTTCCCGTCGTGGCGTCGGTGTGTTGTTGGCCTGCTGAGTCCGGTGGAGGCGGTCCGGATGGGCACCCAGGCGATGGCCGATGTCTTTGGCCCAGCGTTTGGCGGCTGGATTTGACTGATTCCACATACCAGCGCACGCAGTTGACCAACATCGGGAAGAATCGGGGGCATGGCCGTCCCCCGCAAGATCCGTCAGGAAGAAGAACTCAAGCCCTACCAGGTGGAGCTACTCAAGCTGCAGCGGTACCTCGAAGACCAGGACCGCCGCATGATCGTGCTCTTCGAGGGCCGAGACGCCGCCGGTAAAGGCGGAACCATCCGACGGGTTACGCGCTACATGAATGAGAAGCACTACCGAGTCGTGGCCCTCGGCAAGCCCACCGAGGAGCAGCGCACCCAGTGGTATTTCCAACGCTACGTAGCCCAATTCCCCTCAGGTGGCGAGATGGTCCTGTTCGATCGCTCCTGGTACAACCGGGCAATGGTCGAGCCGGTCTTCGGCTTCTGCACCGACGAGGAGCACCGCAACTTCCTGCGGGGCGTAGTGGGCTTCGAGAAGGACCTGGTCCGCCAGGGCACCATCTTGGTGAAGCTCTACTTCAGCGTCACCAAGGAGGAACAGGCCCGCCGTTTCGAACGTCGCCGCGACGATCCGCTACGCCAGTGGAAGCTCAGCGAAATCGACGTCCAAGCCCAGGAACACTGGGACGACTTCACCGATGCCAAGTACGAGATGCTGCGACGCACCAGCACCGCCGATGCCCCCTGGACCATCGTGCGCTCTGAAGACAAGCACCTGGCCCGACTCAACGCGATACGCGTAATACTCAACGCCGTTCCTTACCAAGACCGCTCCGATTCGGTCGACTTCGTACCCGATCACGAGATCGTGGTCCCGGCCGCCCAGGAACTCGCGCTCATGGAAGCCGATCGCATCCGTAGCGGCAAGTTCACCGGATGAACGTTCCACTCGCCCCCACAACCAGACACCCGAACAAAAACCGATAGATCGAGGTAGAACAATGACCGACCATCTATGGCGCCTCAATGAGTCCAATGGCGATCTGTGCGTGCGAACCGGCGTTGAGGGCAAAGCGGCGAGCATGGGACACCGGCTAACAATCGCGATGCAGTCGTGGGAAGCAACGGTTCAATGGTCCGGTAATACACCCGTTGCGGCCGAGGCCATCGTCGACGTCGATTCACTTCGGGTAATGCATGGCGAGGGAGGCGTGAAGGGGTTATCGGAACCCGAAAAGACGCTCGCGCGTTCGAACGCATTGAAGACACTCGGTGCGGGCAAGTTCCCCCAAATCAGTTTCCGCGCTGACAGGATCGAGAAAACCTCTAGCGGCTATCAACTGACGGGGACGCTCGAAATCCGCGGCAAGACCCGCGAGCGCGTGATCGACCTAGATGTGGAAGACAGTGGCACCTTCTGGCAGCTATCCTGCGAGGCCGACGTCAGGCAGACAGATTTCGGGGTAAAACCGTACTCGATGTTGCTTGGCAGCATGAAAGTCGTCGACACCGTGCGGGTGTCATTCAGCGCAAACGCTTCCAAGAATCCAACATCGTAGTGGGGGGACACGGCCGACAACGCGATTTCGAGACATGTAGTGAGACGCCACGTTCCACACGCCAGCCAATTCGAGCCGGCATCACTTTTTTGAGTCGGGGATCCAACTGACGCCGTACTGGGCTCGCTCCGACGTATCGC
>JBMYXJ010000597.1:0-209 GCA_049608285.1 Mycobacterium sp.
ACGCCTTGCTGAACTCGTAGTTATCCAACGCCGAATCCACCTCGGCGCGAACTTCTTCCAGTCTACCGAGAATCCAACGGTCAGCATCGGTGAGTTCGTAGGACATCAGGCTGTCGGCCTGCGCCTTTTGCTCTTCGGCCAGCGGGCTCATCGCGGCCCCGTTGAGTAACGCGAAACGGGTTGCATTGAACAGTTTTGTGGCGAAGTTG
>JBMYXJ010000597.1:219-2408 GCA_049608285.1 Mycobacterium sp.
GCCGCTCGGGCATGGTCCTCACCGATGGCCAGATCGCCCCCTGGGCTCGCGCCGCGGGCCAGGGTGAACCGCAGCGCGTCGGCGCCGAACGTCTGCACCCATTCGAGTGGGTCGATGCCGTTTCCGCGGGATTTGCTCATCTTGCGGCCGAACTCGTCACGGATCAGGCCGTGTAGGAACACATTTTGGAAGGGCACTTGCGGAGCGCGAGTGCCCCCCTGAGTGATCGCGGGATCGTCTGCGACGAACGTCCCGAACATCATCATCCGCGCAACCCAGAAGAAGAGGATGTCGTAGCCGGTCACCAACACCGTGGTCGGATAGAACTTCGCCAACTCGGCGGTGCGATCGGGCCAACCCATGGTGGAGAACGGCCACAGTGCTGAGCTGAACCATGTGTCGAGTACGTCGGCGTCCTGTTCCCAACCGGGCGGCGGAGTCTCATCGGGCCCCACACAGACAGTTTCGCCATGGGGCCCGTGCCAGATTGGGATGCGGTGACCCCACCACAGCTGACGGGAGATGCACCAATCGTGCATGTTGTCGACCCAGGCGAACCAGCGGGGCTCCAGGCTCGCCGGATGAATCACGGTGTCACCGTTACGAACTGCGTCGCCAGCCGCTTTGGCCAAGGATTCGACCTTAACCCACCACTGAAGGCTCAGGCGTGGCTCAATCGGCTCTCCGCTGCGTTCGGAGTGGCCCACGCTGTGCAGGTAGGGGCGTTTCTCGGCGACGATACGACCCTGTTCTGCCAGTGCTTCGCGGACTGCCACCCGAGCATCGAACCGGTCCATACCATCGAATGGTGTTCCGGTGTCGGCGATCCGGCCTTTGGTGTCCAGCATTGATGGCATTGGCAACTGGTGTCGCATGCCGATCTCGAAGTCATTCGGGTCATGGGCGGGCGTGACTTTGACTGCGCCCGTACCGAACTCCGGGTCGACGTGGCCGTCGGCAACGATAGCGATGTCACGAGTCAGAAACGGATGGGGCAGAGTGCGGCCGACCAGATGTCGGTATCGCTCATCGTCTGGATGCACAGCAATGGCGGTATCACCGAGCATCGTCTCCAGGCGGGTGGTCGCCACCACGACATGGGGCTCCTCGTCGTCCATCGACCCGTACCTAAACGAGACCAGTTCGCCCTCGACGTCCTCGTATTTGACCTCGAGGTCGGAGATCGCCGTCTCGAGCACCGGCGACCAGTTGACAAGCCGCTCAGCTTGGTAGATCAGCCCCGCGTCGAAGAGCTTCTTGAAGATCGTGCGCACCGCGCGCGAGAGGCCGTCATCCATGGTGAAGCGATCGCGGCTCCAGTCGACACCGTCGCCCAGGGCGCGCATCTGGGACCCGATGGTGCCGCCGGACTCCCGTTTCCAGTCCCAGATCTTGTCGATGAATAGCTCGCGACCGAAATCCTCTTTGGTCTTGCCGTCGACGGCGAGCTGCTTTTCCACCAGCGATTGGGTGGCGATTCCGGCGTGGTCCATACCGGGGAGCCAGAGAGCCTCATAACCCTGCATGCGCTTGCGCCTCGTCAGCGCGTCCATCAGTGTGTGGTCGAGTGCGTGCCCCATGTGCAGATTGCCGGTGACGTTGGGTGGCGGCAAGACGATCGCGTAGGGGGGCTTCTCACTGGCAGGATCGGCGCCGAAGTAGCCGGCGTTGACCCATCCCTCGTACAGCGAGCTCTCCACCGCCCCGGGATCCCACGATTTGGGGAGGGCCTGCGCCCCTTCGATGCCAGTGGTGGCGGTGGGTTGGGAACTCGGGGTCACCGAGCCATTCTAGGAAGGCGCCGCGGGCGCCTCGCCGCCACCCGACGGCACGACTACATCTTGCCCGTGGGAACGGGCCCAAGATTTCCCCCAGGGGCCCGCCCCGGTTGCTGTCAGGACGCGGCCCGACGGGCGAAGATCGATCAATGCAGCCCGGAGACCTCTAACGACACCCCTGCGGCGGGGAACCGACTGAGCAATGCGTCACCCATCGCCGCTGCGGGTGTCAGCACTCCCCGCAGTTCACAGAGCTGTTCACGATCCAACGCGAGCGCCAGTCCGCTTTCACCCAACAACACCGATGTCGCTTTGTAGCCAGGGTCACCCTGCTGGGACATGCGCGCGACGTAGCGGGCGCCACTGGAGGTGGTGGTGTAGGTCTCGACGGTGTAGTGCCCCTTCTCCCGG
>JBMYXJ010000598.1:0-2406 GCA_049608285.1 Mycobacterium sp.
CAACGACGCTCACGGTGGTCGATTGCCTGCACCGGCACGCTTCCCTTGATTCGATGCGCGAAGTCGAAACCGTTCAGCCCCTCGCACCCCCGCCGAACCTCGACAGGAATGTCCATACTACCGGGCCGGCATGCTGGCCGCCATCTCGTCACGCCCCGCTGTCGAGGTCGTGTCACCCGCTCGTCGGCCCCCACACGCCCGTTGTCTCGGGAGACGGGCTTGGCCTAGCCCACCCGTCACAGGGGCGCGCGGGGGGCCAGCGGGCCGGAAGTGAGTTCGGCGATGGGTACGGCGCTCCCGAAGAGGTGTCCCTGGGCTAGTCGGCACCCAGCGTTGTAGGCGGCCACCGCTTGCGTCTCGCACTCGATTCCTTCGACGATCACCTCCATTCCCAGGTCGCCGCACAGGCGGGAAACCGATCGGTACAACGCAAAATCTCGTTCGGAATCGGTCCCGGTGACGAAACGGCGGTCAAGTTTGACGAACTGCACGGGCAGCGTATGCAGATACATCAGCGAGTTGAAGCCTGCGCCGAAGTCGTCAAGTGCCACCTTGACACCCAAGGCATTCAGTCGCACGATCTGCTCTGCGGCAGCGGCGAGATCGACGATCGGGACTGTCTCGGTAATTTCCACGACAAGCCGGCTGGGCGGCAGCCCGTGCTTGGCCAGCGCCTCGCGGACGCGGTCTTCGAATGACAAGTTGCCCAGGCGCGCAGCGCCGATATTCACGTGCACGTCACCATCCAAACCGGCGGCTTGGACTTCGCTGCACACCAGATCGAGTACCAGCGCATCGAGGTCGGCGCCGAGGCCGGCTACCTCCGCGGCGGCCACGAAAGTCTCAGGTGAGATGTCGATTCCATTGGGCGCTGTCCATCGCGCCAGCGCCTCGACCGCCATCGGCGTGCCGCCGGGAAGGCCGACGATGGGCTGGTAAGCGAGGCTGAACCCCGCCGGGACTCCGTCGTCGGCCTGTCGCAGCGCGGTCGGGAAATCCCCGCGAACATCAGAGGACGGTTGATAGACCACCGCAGTGTCCTTGCCGATCCGTTTTCCCGCGTACATCGAGACATCGGCTTGGCGCATCAGGTCATCGGCGGTCTGGGAAGTTCCGTCTAGGCTGGGACGGGCCAGGCCCATGCTGGCACGCACCCGCACCGACGAGCCCTGCACGGCGAATGGAACCCGAAACGCCACCCGCAGCTGGTCCGCAACGACCTCTGGCTCTTCTCTGGTGCCGTCGATGAGGATCGCGAATTCGTCACCGCCGACGCGGGCCACGGTGTCGCCGTCTGTCAAACACCGTTTGAGGCGCTCCCCGACCTCACGCAGCAGGTCGTCACCCGCGGCGTGCCCGAACCGATCGTTGACCTCCTTGAAGTCGTCGAGATCGACGAAGACCAGCATGAAACGGCCGTCGCGCATCGCGGCATTGAGTCGTCTGCTCAACAACAAGCGATTGGGTAACCCGGTCAAAGCGTCGGTGTGTACCTGACGCGCCAGTCTGCGCTGTGTGGAATACAGCCGCTGAGTCAGCAAGTACTGCGCGCGAATCGCCACCACCTGACGGATCGCGATCAGCAGCACCATCAGCACCAACAAGCTGACCACGAAACCGCTAAACGGCTGACCGATCGATATGTGGAAAGCGAATAGTACTGCGATTCCGAGGAAGCCCATATACGGCAGGATCAGCTGCGCCCAGTCCATCCCCTGGCTACGGAGCCCCACCGCCGCAACTGGCCGTTCCTGCCTCTCGAGCATCGCATAGGCGAACAGCAGGGGGCCCAGAACTAGACCGATCGCAGCCCACCGCTGGCCGCTCGCCGAACCCACAGTTTCGTAGTACGCCACGAGCCGATCTGCCGAAGCGATGGTCACAACGCCCGCGGCCAATAGGAGATAGTTCTTCCGATGTGGGCGGTCCAAGTGGTAGATCATCGTGATCACCACAGCCACGACCACAACGACCAACTCGGCCAACGAGAACGCAAACTGCGCGGCCGGGCTGCTCGAGCGGGGCAACGAGGCGGTCGATTGGGTGCCGAAGCCACCCATCGAGACAAATATCAAGAACGCTGTGGCGGCTACCAACCCGTCGAGGAACGTGGTGACCAAGGAATGCTGCAACGCAGAACTCCGGCGCCTGAGCACACCGCCAGTTGAACGCACCAGAACGTATATCGAAGCGAGGGCGAAAACCGGGAATGCCAGATAGGTGATGAACATTGCCGGTGCCGCCGATGCGCTGCCCTCGTCACCTCCAGAGGACCACCAGAGAATCTGGCCGACCAGAAAGCCCGCTAGCACCATGACGAGAAGCAGCCGCCACCAACGTGCCATTCCGCTCATGCCCCGCGCGACGACAAGGCCGCAGATCACAGCCCCCAGTCCGGTGCCTAGC